>NZ_JBTLQH010000007.1:0-234573 GCF_054461575.1 Flavitalea flava | reverse complement strand
CACCTCCATAGTCCCAAAAATATGCCAAACTATCCCGGTGGGGAAAAAATACCACGAATAGGGCATCTATCTTATCTTTGCCGGGCTAAAAATCATGTAAAAAGCTGTTTCTCTATGTCAAACAAAAAAGTAATTCTGGTTATCATGGATGGATGGGGTTTGGGTCAGGAAAAATCATCCGACGCCATCCAAAATGCACGTGTCCCCTTTGTAAGCTCCCTTTACGATCAATATCCCCACACTACCCTGGTAACCTGCGGCGAAGCCGTTGGCCTGCCGGAAGGGCAAATGGGTAATTCCGAGGTGGGCCATCTCAATCTCGGGGCAGGAAGGGTTGTTTACCAGGAATTGCAACGCATAAATGTGGCTATCAGGGATGGCTCATTTGGGCAAAATGAGGTATTACTGGCAACTATCAGAGAGGCTAAAGCCAATGGTAAACCGCTCCATTTGCTGGGACTTGTCAGTGACGGAGGAGTGCATTCCCATATCAATCATCTCAAAGCTATCATAGATACCTGCAAAAAAGAAGGTCAGGAAGAGGTTTATATTCATGCCTTTACGGATGGACGGGATACAGATCCCAAAAGTGGCCTGGCCTTTATCCGGGAGCTTCAGGAACACCTGGATAAGACGACAGGTAAGATAGCCACGGTAAGCGGCAGGTATTATGCCATGGATCGGGACAAACGCTGGGAAAGGGTCCGGTTAGCCTATGATGCCCTGGTGAATGGCAGCGGCCCAAAAGCAACCGATGCTCTCACAGCCATAGAGCAGTCTTATGCTGCCGGGATAACGGATGAATTCATCAAACCAACCGTCATAGCCGGCGAAGACCAGCAGCCGCTGGCAACCTTTAAGGATGAAGATTCTGCCCTTTGTTTTAATTTCCGGACGGACCGCTGCCGGGAGATCACTGAAGTACTTACCCAGAACGATATCCCTGAACAGGGAATGAAGAAACTTTCTCTTCGCTATACGACAATGACTCAGTATGACCAGAGCTTTAAAGGTGTAAGGGTGATCTTTGAGAACGATGATTTGAAAAATACCCTGGGAGAAATTGTAGCTGCGCTGGGAAAGAAACAAATACGGATCGCAGAAACGGAAAAATACCCTCATGTAAGTTTTTTCTTCAGTGGCGGCAGGGAAGCTCCGTTCGAAGGCGAAAAAAGGATCATGGTGCCTTCGCCCAAAGTCGCCACCTATGACCTGAAACCTGAAATGAGTGCATTCGAACTGACAGACGCCATCGTTCCGGAGATCGAAAGCAGGTCTGCAGATTTTATCTGTCTGAACTTCGCCAATGCCGATATGGTGGGTCATACCGGGATCTGGGAAGCAGCCATCCGGGCCGCAGAAACGGTGGACGCCTGCGTGGAAAGGGTGGTAAAGGCAGCGCTGGGTAATGGTTATACCGTATTTCTAACCGCAGATCATGGAAATGCTGACTACATGATCAATAAGGATGGTAGCCCGAATACAGCCCATACCCTGAACCTGGTTCCCTTCTTTATTATCGACAAAGAATGGAAAGGAACGGTTCGGCCCGGTAAACTGGGGGATCTGGCACCGACGATACTAACGGTGATGGGGTTGGAAATACCGAAGGAAATGACGGGGGAGGTGTTGATTTAGGATTGATTTAGGATTGATTCAGGATACAAGATTCAAGGTGTTTTTTGTGGCAGATAGCTTGATGCTGGCAGTTTGCAGCTTGATACTTGTAGCTAGAGGCTTGATGCTTGCGCATCAAGCTGGCGGGTAAATCTTCCTGGGGGAGTGTCGTTGGGGGGTGTCTTCCCAAACGCTGCTCCGCAGCTTTTGGGGCTCTAATCAAATAAAAGACGGGCTGCGCCCGACTTTTATTTGGGGCAATGCAGCAATAGCTCATAAAAATTGTCTAAATTAGGGGGCAATCAATGCGGTTTTTATGACCGAAGACTCCATTTTACAAGGTTGTTTAAAAAATCAGGCGGCTGCCCAACGGGAGTTATACAATCGGTATAGCCCTAAAATGCTGGCTGTCTGTTATCGGTTTGCCCACAACAGAGAAGATGCTGAGGATATGTTGCAGGAAGGGTTCATTAAAGTTTTTTCTCAAATACATACCTTTTTAAATAAAGGAGCCTTTGAGGGTTGGATCAGGAGGATCATCGTACATACCTGCATCAACAACCTGAAAAAAAACAAACGTTTCAATGAAAGCCTGGATATAGTTCATGCGCATGGAATACAGATCAGGGAAGAAAGCGTTCCGTCCATTGTTCAGGCAAAACAGATCGTAGAATGTATACGGATGTTGCCTATCGGCTATCGTACCGTATTGAATTTATATGCTATTGAGGGTTATTCCCATAGAGAAATTGCGGATATGCTTGACATTGAGGAAAGCACAAGCCGGTCACAATATACCAGAGCTAAACAAATGCTGGAGGATATCCTGATCAAAAAGAAGATCCTGCAGAAGCCCAGGGAGAAGTCAGCATGGCTTTTTGCTATCAGATAAAGTGATAACAAAAAGAAAAAAATCCAGGCTATGACTGTCTTCCAAAAAAAGTCAGATAATGATGGAAAGAAATTTCTATAGTGATGAATTTGAGCAACTGATCAGGGATAAGACAGAGCAATACAAAATGTATCCTTCGGAGAAAGTGTGGAAGGGCGTTCACGGATCCTTACATACTAAGAGAAGATGGTTTTTTGCAGGCATGTCCTTACTGGTAACGGGGATCCTCTTTTTTGCCGGCAAAGAATTGATTGCACCTTCCAATCGCACCAATCAGGGCCGGAAAATGGCCCTTACAGGTTCCGCCGCTTCCAGCACCAATAAAGAAACACAGGAAAATACGCCGCCTCCGGGTTTTTCGGCTTTCCGCGCAAACAAACCTTCCTCAGGACCCTCCAGACATAACGGACAGGTATCCGATCCGTCTTCACCGGAAGAGAGTACGTCCAAAGGAATCTCTATTACGGTTAGCGACCCTGTGATCAGTCAACCTGATCTGCAACTGGCGCTAAGTCATGCCACCCGCTCTCCCATTGAAGCCCCTTCCTTTACCCGGATGGCATCAAAAGTTGAGATAAAGGCATCTGTTCTGACCGAAGAAAACGCTCCTGAAAGAACTGGCCAGCAGGAAAACTTATCCGTATCAGCTTCTTCTCCCAACGACAGACAATCTTCTGACAAGCAGGCTTTTGCCGAAAAACAGTCAAATGAAAAACAATCTTCCGGTAAGCTGTTTGCCGGCCGGCAATCTGATATTGGGCGTCGTCTGACGGGCAAACAATTGGTAGACAAACAAATAGCTTATTATACTCTTTCCAGATCCCTACCCTGGGAAAAAGGTACGGAATTTAACGATTTTGTTTTTACTAAGGCTGATTCCCGCCTGGCAGATGCCCGTATAGCCAGAACCATCCGGAATAATATGGCAGCTATGAAAAATCTGGCCGTAACCAGACCGGATGCAGGATCAGTCATGGGATCCGATCTGCTTGATGACTCGGCCAGGGAAATGACCAGGAAACCGGCACCCAGTCCGGAGATGCTCGATCAGCAGCGAAGTAACTGGTTGCACGACTATGCAGTCTACAATTTACCGGCCGCCACCTGGCGAAGAAGAAAAGCCTGGCAGCTTTTTGTTGCGCCTACGGTAAATTACAGAACCTTATCCGGCGGGGATTTTCTAATGCCAAAATCTATTGTGGAAAATATTCCGGTTGCACCAGTTCATTCAGGAAGTGCAAAAGATTACGTGGATCATACACCTGCCCTTGGTTTTGAAGTGGGAGGCAACCTGTTATACAGGATGACCCGCAAACTGACCCTTCGGATGGGATTACAATTCAATTTCAGCCGCTATACCATAAAAGCCTATGCTTCAAGTCCGCAAGAGGCGACGATTACCCTTAGCTCTCCTTATGGGTACTACCTGGATTCCATCACCAACCTTTCCGATATCCGAAATTTCGGAGGTAAAAAGCAAGAAACCCTAAACAACGATTATTATAGTTTTTCTGCTCCCATTGGCCTCGAGTGGAGGATATTGGGAGACGGGCGCCTGCAATGGAGCGTGGCAGCGACTGTTCAGCCCACTTATATGTTGAACCGGAATGCCTATCTGTTGACAACAGACTATAACAATTATACCAAAGAGCCTTCCTTATTCAGAAAATGGAATATCAACGGCGGTCTGGAAACCTTCCTTTCTTATAAGATCGGGGGTATACGCTGGCAGATTGGTCCGGAATTCCGGTACCAGCTGCTCTCTACGTACAGCAGCCGTTATCCTATGCGCGAAAATCTGAAAGGATATGGCCTTAAGATCGGCATGACCAAAACCATCCGGTAAGCGCCGATTTCTTACATTTGCATCCGTGAAACCTATATCAATTATTATCCCCTGCATCGCCTTACTTATCGCATCAGGCTGCCACCAGAAAAACGCAACGAACCAGCCGGACCCCGCTCAATCTATCCAGGATTCGCTGAAAAAAAGCTTTTTTCCGGTAGCAGACTTTTTGCAGGCCGAGATCAGTTATGTCGACTCTACCCCGCTGGCTATCCGAAAATATAATACAGAAAATGGCCGGACTGATTCTTCCCTGATTCAAACGGCGGAGTTTCATCAGTTAGCCGTGGAATTCCTGCTGCCGGAGTTGGCTAAAGGAGGTGATTTTGAAAAGAATTTTTCCGAAAACTCCTTCCTGGATGAAACCACCGGCTACCTGACCTTTACGTATTCCACCAGGGACAAAGAGCTGCCTTTACAAAGGGTGGACGTACTGGCTGCGCCGGGAACCAGTTCTGAGAAAGTAAGGAGCATTTACCTGGAAAAGGCCTATAAGGCAGGAGATACATCGGTTATAAAAAAAATGTATTGGAAAGCCAAACAAAGTTTGCTGATCATTACCAATCTGCAGGTCCCGAAAAAAGCCCCTGTCGTAAAACAATTAAGATTAGTTTGGGATATTGAACAATGAACCAGGAACAATTCAGCCAGATTGCGCATACTATCCCTATCGATCCGGGTATTTATAAGTATTTCGATGAGACGGGTACATTGGTTTACGTAGGAAAGGCCAAAAATTTGCGCAAACGGGTCAGTTCCTATTTTACAAAAACGTTCACGACTTATAAGACACACGAGCTGGTTCAGCGTATCCGACGCATTGAGTTCACGATCGTAAACTCAGAGCAGGATGCATTTCTGCTGGAGAATTCCCTGATCAAACAATATCAGCCGCGCTACAATATCAATCTTAAGGACGATAAGACCTATCCTTATATTGTTATTAAGAACGAGCCTTTCCCCCGGGTTTTCCTGACCAGGCATAAGATCAATGACGGATCCGAATACCTGGGCCCCTTTACTTCAGTAGGAAAGGTCAGGGAGTTACTGGATTTTGTAAAGAGCAATATCCAGTTGAGGACCTGCCAGCTCAATCTATCGGACAATAACATCCGGAAAGGCAAATACAAAGTATGCCTGGAATATCATTTGGGAAATTGCAAAGGGCCTTGCCAGGCCCTTCAAACCGCTGAGGATTACCGGGAAGGCCTGGTTCAATTGAAAAATATTTTAAAAGGCAATCTTGGTCCGTTGATCCAGGAGTTTCGCAAGGGGATGAAAGAATTAGCGGAGAAAATGGATTTTGAAAAAGCGGAAATTATCCGCAAAAAAATAGAACACCTGGAATCCTACGAGTCCCGTTCGGTGATCGTGAGCCGGCACCTCAGTCATGCGGATGTATTCTCCATGGCCAGGGATGGAGATCTGGCCTATATCAATTATCTCATGGTACAGAATGGCACCATTGTGCAGACGCATACTACCGAGGTGGAAACGCATTTGGAAGAGTCGGACGAGGAGGTAATGGCCTTTGCCATAGCGCGGTTGCGGGAAACATTCAACAGCATGTCCCGCGAAATCATTCTCCCTTTTTTCATTGATTATCCGGAGGAAGGCATTCTGCTGACGGTCCCCAAAGCGGGCGATAAAAAGAAATTGCTGGAGTTGTCGGAGAAAAATGTCGGTTATTTCAGGGAGGAACTGAAGAAGAAAAAGATCCTGCAATTGGAGGGTAAAACATTGGACGAACGAAAAATGGTCTTGTATCAATTGATGGAAGATCTGCAATTATCATCGTTACCCGTTCATATCGAATGTTTCGATAACTCCAATTTCCAGGGAAGTTATCCTGTATCGGCTATGGTTTGTTTCCGGGATGGCGTGGAAAGCAGAAAAGATTACCGCCATTATAATGTAAAGACGGTAGAGGGGATCAATGACTTTGCAACGATGAAAGAAGTCGTGCACAGAAGATACCGGCGATTGCTGGACGAACAGCGGGATCTCCCGCAACTGGTGATCATCGATGGTGGTAAAGGACAACTGAGCTCCGCTATGGAAAGCATTACAGACCTGGGTCTCACCGGGATGCTTACGGTGGTCGGCCTGGCGAAGAATGAGGAGGAGATCTTTTTTCCCGGAGATACCCAATCCATCAAACTGCCTTATAACAGCGATAGCCTTCAGCTGGTTCGAAGGATCCGCGATGAAGTCCATCGTTTCGGAATAACCTTCCACCGTAAAAAAAGGAGTAAAGGTACCTTCGTGAATGAGCTGGAAAAAATACAGGGGATCGGACGGCAAACAGCGGATATGTTATTAAAAGAATTTCGTTCTGTCAGCAAAATTAAACAGCTGTCGGAAGAAGAATTGATTGCCGTGATCGGCCCTGCCAAGACCAAACTTATCCGCGATCATTTTCAAAAGCCCTGACCCGGATCCCACCTTGAATGGCTCAAGTACATCATCACATCATCGTATTTCTCCTAGTAGTTAACTCATACAAAAAAAAGACTTAGCACTTTCCTTGTTAACAACAGGTGAAAGAAACGTATAATTAATGCAGAAAAGACGTGGTGAAGTAGAATTATTTATTCTTAAAACGAATAGAATATCCTTTAGAATTGTGTTGAATCAGACTTGTGGCGGGGAAAAAATGTGAAGGTCATTAAAAAGAAAAAGGGGCCAGGATAGACATCCAGCCCCGTTTTTAAAATCCAATATCCTATGAAAAACCATTGTAAAAGTAGTAAAACAATTCTATTTAGCAATACCGGCTTTTGGGTATTTTGCAAAAAAATAAACAAACTATAAAATCCTTACTAACTAATTAGTATTTAATAACTTACTACCTCAATGACCCGGGAGGATGAATAAAATGACCCAAAAAGAAAGAGGTATCGTAGAACTACGATACCTCTGAATTATTTTTGTATTATCTATGTAAGATCGGATCCCGGTTTTATACCGAAAGTGCGGATTAGCTCGCAGCTTTTAGTTTAGTAGGACCATAGATCCTGTTCGTAATTGAATATTTTGTCTTTGATATTTTCTCCTTCAAGCAGTTGTAATATCGGATCCCTGATATATCCGCTTACGAGCTGATCACCGGGGTTGTCGATGGTTGATTTGATAATGCGGCTCGAGAACATCCGGCTTTCGAACAATTCTTCCCAGCTCATTCTTGCTCCGTAGTTCTTGCCATTATAGGCTTCGTATTTAGCGAGCATCGGCCGGAGATCGGGATAGTATACCCAGAAGATGGGCATTACTGCTCTGAAGCTTCCATCGGGATTGGTGATGGTTTTTTCAGGAGCGATCCCCAGAATCCGGATATGCATGCGGGATGATTCTTTATCGAACACCCACTCTTCCTTGATCTGGTATCTTTCGACTGCACCAGGATCGAATTCATCCTGGATGGTAGTGTCACGCATAATTCCTTTGGAACCGTCCGGATCCTGCAACATGTCGGGAACCTGAATGATTCTTGGTTTGTTGACCAGGCCTCCGGCAATTTGTTGAAAGGTCATAGGTGTGGTGAAACGGTCATCGACATTAGCATCGAAAGCCGTGATCTGACCACTCTTGATCCCATTAAGGAGAATATAGATGAAACGTTGATTTCCGTTATCTTCCGTTGCTTTATAAACGAAAGGCAGGTTCATTTTTTCATGAACATCCACTTCCCTCCAGACACGTTGCCGGTAAACGGCATCATCCTCACGGATATTCTCATACGCGAGTGGGGTACGGTCTTTTACCAGATTACGCTCGATGATGGCGTCATTTCGGAGAGATCGCCTGGGAGTGTCCAGCTTGATATCAGCTTCCATAATGGCAACGGGTTTAACCGTGTCTTTAGGAGCGACGGACGCGTTATTCCCGGCCTGGTTCTTACTGACGCTTTTTTTAGCGGTGGTGGCTTTTTTCTTTTTAGCCCGGGGCTTGGTCTGCGCGTCCACTGTCCCGACAGCTAAGGCGAGTACCGCCGCCAGCATACATAATCTGATAAAACGCTTTTTCATCTCTCTTGATTTAACTTATTAATGGTCTGAAAAATCCGCCCCGGCTGAAAAGTGCACGGGGCGGATCTTGTTAAACTATTTTTACTTCAGGTTGAATACCATCGGCGCCAGTTCCCGGGTCCGGCCGTCACGGCCTACGACCCTGATAGCGTCGAAGAAGATATTCGTTCCCGGAGAAGCTTTTGCAACGATATTAGCGGCGCTTCCGGACCATCTGTTCCCTTCATTGGAAGCTTCTGAATACTGAGGAATATTTCCTCCCAGAGCAGCCAACTTGTAACTGACGACCTTGAAAGGCGATTCGAAATCGGAAGCATCCAGCCTGGCGATCAATCCGCCGATGGCCTTAAATTCAGCCGCAGACATGCTGCCGCCTTTTTTAGAACCTACGAATCCCGTGGGATCCGGCAGATATTTCACCCTCATGGGGAATTCGGCGATCTTTCCGGCAGAGTTGACAATGATCTTGCCAATACCGGGAGCAGTTGGTTTGGCAACATATTTATCACCACTTACTTTAGATATAGAACCGTTGGAGAAACTTACGCTTACTTTTTCAGCGCCCACACTACCGCCGGAGACGGTTAAGGGGTTTTCTTCTCCTACATAAAGTACATTCATTTTTTCCAGGAAGACGGAAGCTCCTGAAGGCTGACCTACCGTATACTTAACTACCTTTTCGATAGTTCCGGTGCTTCCATCGGGTTTGACATACTCGATCTTTACGGCTACCTGGCCGGAAGAACTTACTTTGGTTTTCCAATCGGCTGTTCCATCAGGACCCAGCGGTTGAAGAGAACCATTCATATAAATCTTTGGTTGAGCTGCCGCACTAAAAGCACCGATACCTGCAGTCACATCCAATTCATCACCAGGCATCAGATAAGTAGCACTTGGGCTAACCAGGGGCTCGAACTTGTCGAATACCACTTTTACTTCTCCAATCCTTTTATGCAGATAATCGATGACATGAGATTCGGAATTCTTGATATCACTCTGGAATTTGCTGAGGATAGTAAGCGCCGCGATCGTCGGGGTCATGTGGAAATAATTGATGGTCCAGTCCTTGCCAACGTCTCCCGTAGGAGCATTTCCGGACTCGGATTTGGGCACACTCAGATCAAGAGGTAATTCTTTCTCGAATTGTGCTTTTGCCGCTTTCAACTCTGCCTGTACATTGGGGGGCAGATCGGGATATTGGGCTGGATCAAGGACATTCAACAGATTGGTCTTGAACCCGGACAGTTTGCCATATAATACCTTTCCTTCTCCTTTTGTATCGAATATGCGGGTAGCCGCATCCAGGTTACCTTCGGTAAATTCCTTTTTACCTTCCTTTACCTGGGGGTTGGACTCTTCGATCAACTGCCCTTTCAGGCCTTCGATGTACGTGGTCAGATCGGAAGAAAGCTTTTTTGCCTCCTCCGCCTTGGGGGCCCAGATCTTGGCAACGGTAGCCGTTTGAGGATCGGCCAGTTTTGCTGCGAACGATTTATACGTCAGGTCATTCTTTTCACCGACGACAGTATTGGATTTTTCGATACTATTGTTCACGGTCTTAAAAGCGTTCAATACCTCCACCGATACATTCAGTGCCAGCAGGGCTGTAAGCACCAAATACATCATATTGATCATCTTTTGCCGCGGTTCTTTAGGTAAAGACATGGGTTAGTAATTATTTTTAAACAAAATGTTTAGTTCTTCATATTTTTTTAAACGGTTCGGACAAAACGGGCAAAAAATTAATTAAGCCGGACGACCTTGCATCGCAGTTAGCATATTACCATATACACTATTCAGATTACCCAGGTTCTTCGCCAGTAAGGCAATTTGTTCCTGTGTTTTCTTAGCATCGGAAACACTGCCCTGCATAGTTTCAGAAGCCTGTACCAGGTTGCCATAGAAGCTGTTCATTGCTTTCAGGTGGTTATTGGTATCCTGCAATTCCAATTCATAGATGGCATTGAGCGAACCAAGGTTCTTGGTCAATACCTGTACCTGAGAATGGAATTGTTTGGTGCTGTCAGCAGCCGCATTCAGGCTGGAGATAGTATTCGTAGCGTTCTGGTAGGCGCCTTTCATGCTATCGAGAGCAAGGGCAGCTTCTTTTGTCTTGTTGGTATAGTCCGTAGTGGCGGCTAAAGCACCGGAAACATCGCTGATCTTTTCAACGGTTGTACCGAATTTCTTAAAGCCATCGCTCAGACGGGCCAGGTTAGCCGGGGTAATATCGGCTTCCTGCATCATTTTATCCATCTTATCCAGGGCAGGATTACCACTTGGTCCGCTTGCCAGTTTTGGCAATGCTTCAACCAGGGCATGCATTTCTCCTCCGGGAGGCGGTAAGAAGGCGTATACAATAAAGATCAGGGCCTCTGTCAGCAGACCTGCGGTCAAAAAGAAGTCGGCCAGCTTGGTATGCAGGATCTTTTGCAATGCGCCGAAAATAACGACGGCCGCACCCACGCACACAATAATATTTATCAGTCTTTCGGTAGATTTTGATACTCCAGCGCTCATAGTTAATAATTTTAAGAGTTTTTTTGAAAAGGATTTATAGGGTTAAAGAAAAAACGGTTGTTGATTAAAGCAAATTATCAAAATCAAAACGAGTTTTTAAAGAAAAAATTTTGTCCGGCTGATAAATAGATTAACGGCGATTATTTGTCATTGTAGGCGGCAAATCGATCACACATCGGAATCCGATATAGGATTTGGCCGTATCCTGGTATTCGTAGGTCCGGGTGCTGGTCTGCAGGAAATAACCTACATCCTTCCAGCTTCCGCCGCGGATAACCTTACGTTTCATACGCGGAGGATCGGAATCCTTTGCATTCCAACGAATATCGGGGTTCATATCATGCTGAAAATTGTAAGAACCTTCATAATAAAAGGAGGAAGTCCATTCCGCAACGTTCCCGGCCATACAATAAAGACCGAAATCATTAGGCCAGTAACCGTCTGCTCTGACTGTATAGAATCCGCCATCTTCGGGATAATTACCACGGCCAGGTTTGAAGTTAGCCAGCAGACAGCCTTTTTTATTCCTCAGGTAATAGTTACCCCAGGGGTACATAGACTGAGAACGGCCACCGCGGGCGGCATATTCCCATTGGGATTCCGTAGGCAGGCGAAAATCCGATTCCGTTGCCTTTTTCTGTCTTTCAAGACTGGAATTCAGGTACCGGGTTCTCCACTCACAAAAAACAGTGGCCTGGTTCCAATTCACCCCTACCACAGGATAATTCCCGAACGCAGGGTGAGAATAGTACCTTTTGGTCATGGGCTCATTATAGGAATAACTGAAGTCGCGGATCCAGACCAATGTATCCGGATAGATCTTCACGTCTTTTTTCCGGATGAACTGGGACCGGGCTTTCCCCTCATTTGATTTCATGGAGGCTTCCTTCAGGTCGAAGGTTTCCGAGTGATAGACCAGTTTATTGGGGTCGATTTCTTTTTTCCCAAAGATCCGGTTATCTGGGGTTACGATAAGCTGGTCGATCTTTTCAACCGTTGCTTTATCCCCCCATTTAATGGTCTGGGCTTTTTTCCAATCGATCTGGAATCTTCCATCGACGTCTTTCCCGTATTGCATAAGGGTGGCGGCAACGGAATCTCTGACCCAGTTGGTAAATTGACGATACTCATTATTAGTGATTTCGGTAGCGTCCATCCAGAAACCACTAATTGAAACTTGAGCATTACGAGCGGTGTAAGCGAAATTTACGTCTTCGTCGCTGGGCCCCATGTGGAAAGTTCCGGGTGGGATATACACCATTCCTGGTGGTTTGGCCAGATTGTATGCACTCGCAGGAGAAACCCCGTGCAACTGCCCGTCATCGGGTAATCCCTTATGGGATTTGCCAATTTTTCCGCATCCGGCAGCCAGAACAAGGGCTGACAAGGCCGTCAGTGTGGATAGGTTTTTCATTTTCATAATTTTAAAGGGTATTGGGCACAAAAATTTTAACAACATCTCGCTACAAGTTTAAAATTAATTTTTCGAAAGTCAAAGCTTTCAAGACGCTAATTTCATTAACGCAGGTCGGGACTATCTTATTGTACTATTTAACCGCTAAACTTTTGCACATTTTCAAGGTGACGAATTATTGCAACTACTTCTTTTTCAGGTAGTTGGCAAGTGTAGTTTTTACATAGGAAGATCAGGGGAGACTCACCCACCGGCTTATTCGATAATAAGGGAAAATGGGTATTTTCGATTTCAGCAGACTGGAAAACCCGGTAAGGAATCGAATGTCTCAAGAACTCCTTCCGGGCATTTTCCGGGTTTATTCCGGTTATAACTACCTCTGGAATTACATACGTAAGCGCCTGAAAGAAGGTTGCCCAAATGCCAAAAGAGCCGGGATAATGCATCACGGGTCTTTGCAGCGAGGCAGCCATTCTGATTGCCTTGTCCTTCCATTCTCCTTCGTCGAAAATGATTGACAGATAGAGCAAATTAAAAGCCATTATGGCGTTTCCCGATGGAGTAGCCCCATCATAAACCTCTTTCTTCCGAACGATCAGATCCTCTTGCTGTTCATGGGTAAAAAAGAAGAAACCGGTCTCCTTATCCTTGAAATTCGCCAATACGGATACTGTAATCTCTTTAGCCTCAACAAGGTACTTATTTTCTCCCGTTATTTCCTGTAATTGAATAAGTGCTGCCGCCAAATAGGCATAATCATCCAAAAATGCCGGAAATTTTGCCTGCCCGTCTTTATAGGAGTGATAATAAGAATACAGACCTTCTCCTTTCATGTTCTCCAGGCAAAATTGCATGTTTTTTACAGCCACTTCTTTATATTCCTGCTGCCCCAAGGCTCCATATGCCCTGGAAAATGCTATGTTCATCAGTGCATTCCAGCCCAGTAGAATCTTATCATCCAGGGCTGGACGAATGCGGCGCGACCGGTGATCCAAAAGGGTCTGTTTTGCTTTTTCCAGCTTCTCTCCCCCGGTAGGAAAAAAGGCCGGTATTGCCGACGGTCCATAAGGCCGGGTCAGAATATTTTTCCCTTCCCAGTTACCTTCCTGTGTAACACCATAATAATCACAAAATAAGACCGCATCTTCCCCCAGGACAGCCTCGATCTCCCTGCGGTCCCAAACATAATACTTCCCTTCGACCCCTTCACTATCGGCATCCAGCGCAGCATAAAAAGCACCCTGCCCATCGGAAAGCTCTCTTTGAATGAAGGCCAGTGTCTCCCGGATCGTATCCCTGTAAAGCTCTTTTTGCGTTAACTGATAGGCTTCGCATAAGACAATGACTAATAAAGCATTATCATACAGCATCTTTTCGAAGTGAGGCGCAAGCCATTCACTGTCTGTAGAGTAACGGGCAAATCCGCCGCCGATCTGGTCGTAAATACCGCCCCGTATCATCTTATCGAGACTCAGGCATGCCTGCTGCAGTGCATCCTGATCTTTGGTGAAATAATAATAATGGAGTAAAAATTGGATGGAAAAGGTTTGGGGAAATTTTGGCGCACCGCCAAATCCTCCCTCCTGCTTATCCGCTGTGGACATCAATTGTTCAAAGATCTGCCGCAGCGTTTCTGTATTGAACAGTTTTGGATCGTGAGGATCCGGTTCTTGCATATCCGGTTTTTGAATGCCGAAGGAGTTAGCAGTGGCTACGTGATCGGTCAGATTTTGCGCCTGGCGTTCGATTTCTTCCCTTTTTTCCCGGAAGGAAAGAGATATAGCCGACAAAAGATCTTTCCAGGAACTCCGGTTATGAGCAGGGCGGGGAGGAAAATAGGTGCCTCCATAAAAAGGTTTGCCCTCAGGAGTCAGAAAAACGTTTAGCGGCCAGCCGCCGCTGCCCGTGATGGCCTGCACGGCATCCATATATATATGATCCAGATCGGGTCTTTCTTCCCGGTCAATTTTAATATTGATGAAATTTTCATTCATGAGCAGGGCGGTGCCCTCATCCTCAAAACTTTCCCTCTCCATCACATGGCACCAATGGCAAGCCGCATACCCGATACTGACCAGGATGGGTTTGTCTTCCGCGGTGGCGCGTTGCAAAGCTTCCTCCCCCCATGGATACCAATCCACAGGATTATGGGCATGCTGTAAAAGATAGGGACTGGTTTCTTTTGCTAACCGGTTAACCCCCAACCCCCTGTAGGGGGCAACCGAGGGTAACGAAGGTTGCGAATGAGGACCGGAAAGGTGTTCAGGCCGAAATTCTGGTAATATGCTGCTATCATGGCTGCCTTCGCTCATTCAATTCTTTTATTTAAAGTGTCTTGTTTCATATTCACCCTTCGGGGGGTTGGGGGATGAATAGGGGGCAGGAGAGTTATGCAAATTTCGAACCATTCAAATTAATGAACGATAAAATATTTAAAGATGTCTTTGGGTTTATTTTTTCTTCCCTACGACCGCCAGGTATTTCTCCAATGCAGAGACCATGGATGGAGCCTGGGCATGGGGTGCCTTGATCTCCAGCGTGAGACCAGCCTCTTCTACGGCCCGGGAAGTATTGCTGCCGAAAGCGCCGATACTGGTACCGTTCTGTTTGAATTTGGGGAAATTGTCAAAAAGACTTTTTACGCCGCTTGGGGTGAAAAAACAAATGACATCAAATTCATGCTGTCCGATTATTTCCTTTACGTCATTGCTGATGGTGCGGTACATAAAAGGAGTAGCAAAACCGCAATTATTATTCTTCAGCCAATTGACGATTTCATTATCCTGCTGGTTTTCCGAGCAGGGATAAAGGAAACGTTCGTTTTCTTTGTGTTTGTTGATAACATCGAACATGCTTTTGTTCAATCCATCCGCTCCGTAGAACACTTTGCGTTTGCGGTATAAAATGAACTTTTGCAGATAAAGCGCCACCGCTTCTGTAATACAGAAATACTTGGTGTCCTGGGATACGACGACCTTCATTTCTTCACAAATGCGGAAAAAATGATCAATAGCATTACGGCTGGTGAAAATCACGGCCGAGAACTGCGCTATATCGATCTTTTGTTTGCGGAAATCTTTAGCAGGAATGCCTTCAAGACGGATAAAGGGATGAAACGCCAATTCCACATCGTATTTCTTTGCTAATTCGAAATACGGCGACTTGTCGGTTTCTGGCCTGGGCTGGGTGATTAAAATCCTTTTTTTATCCCCGTTTTTAATCATGTGTGTTCCCCTCTGGATTTGCAAAGTTAATAAGCTTTTTCCAAATATTGCAATAACACCTTGTAAATCAATAGCAGGGGTGCTATTTCGAAGGCGCAAAGGTACAAAAAAAAGCTGAATGGTGCTAGTTTTATTTCATTACTTATCGGTCGGTACGCAGCCAGCACCCGGTACCCCCATAGTACAAAAACCATTACTAATGAGATGGTTATAAAGATTTCGCGAATAGAAGGGTCAGAAAAAGTGATCAGGATCAAGAAGGGAAGTAAAAAAATACCCATCATTTTATTGACCAGGAAGACCACGAAAATATAAATATCGGTAGCCCTCGAAATATTGAATACCCATCCGCAAAATTTCAGAATAAGGAATTTGAGCAGATAAATAGCTCCCAGGGCCATCATACAATCCAGATAAAGTATCCAGAAATTGATTCCTTTATCATAGCTGGAAAGGTAAAAAAGGAAGCTGGCATATAATCCACCGGTAAGGATGAACAACAGATTTAGTAATAAGGAGGGAAGGGGTGTTTGCAGTACCTGCTCGCGGAGCTGCTGCTGGCGAAGGGAAACCCGGAAAAAAAGCGTAATCAGGTGGCCGAAATATTTTTCAAAAAAGAAGCGGATAAGGCCAAAATAAAATAAAAGGCCTACCAGCAGATAGAACAGACTGTCCTTTGATTTTGGACGGTGCATCTCAAACTTTTCCACTACAGGAGGCCCGGTGAAATTAAAGAATGGATTGGCCGCCAACACGGCATTCCAGAAAATGAGGGCATCCGGGCCCTTTTTACCGCCGGATAGTTGGGATTCTTTGCCGGAAGTAGTAGTTCCTGCGACGACAGGCAAAGCCTGGCTATCCTTTCTTATTAATCCGGCACCTGGCGGTACTGAACCAATCAGATTGCTATCCCTGCGTAACGAACCCGAATCCTTCCCCGAACCGGCTAATCCTCCCGGTTTGATGGCCGTCTTTTTTAAGGCTTGTTTTGGCTGCCGTCGGGTAGAATCCGTATTTCTCCGGCCTGAATCGTTTGTCAAAACCGGTGCAATAGAATCCTGACTACGGGCAGGGGGGCGGACCGAATCCGTTTGCGCAAATACAGGGCAAAGAAAAAGGAGAAAGAAGGAAAAAAGAAGGGTAAATTTTTTATCGGGCATATTGTCTTTTATAGGATCATTTACAGGGCTCAGTGGTTGTTACAAAAATATTATAGTCTTCCCATTACCCGAAATCGTTTTTTAATTAAAAAAAGCTGACATACCCTAAATGGATCTTTGCATCCCGCAAGTTGATATGGGTATCGCTTTGTTTGCCCACTGCATACGAAATATTGAAAATACCGGCCTTCGTCTCGAAGGCCAACCCCAGACCGGTTCCCAGGAAAACCTTATTCAGGTTGTACCCGGGGATATTGTTTTTTGCCCACCCCAGGTCCAGGAAGGTAAAGAGAAATGAATTCAGGCCAATCAGATAACGATACTCCAGGGTGCCCACGGTATATTGAGCCGCGAGGATACTCTCTTCATCAAAACCTCTGAGTAATTTATAGCCGCCGATCAGGAAAAGTTCGTTCCTGTAACTGTTGGGGCTGCTGAAGGCTCCTCCGTTAAAGGCTAGTTTCAGCGTTGAAGCACGCGAGAACGGGAAATAATGGGCTGCCGCCAGTCTGACCAGCAGTTCATAAGATTTCAATTTCACCGTATCATATAGGGATCCGAAATCAAAGCCGGGATCCGACGGATCCGACAGCTTCAGAATATGAGGATTCTCTTTTATTTTTTTGGTTCCTACGGATCCCATGAATTGCAATTCATTTCCTTTCCTGGGGTTAAACCGGTAATTCGTATTGTTGAATTCGTAGGTCATACCGAAACTGATGGAACTGATATCCGCTACGACAGGCAGCGTATGGCTGGCGATTACCGAAAAGGAATCCAGGTTCAGGAGGCTGGTTGACATACTCCTTATGAATACACTTCCATTCTGTGTGGCCGAAAGGGCATATTGAACGCCCAATTGCAGATTCACATTGATATAGGAAGAATCCTTCTTATACAGGTCAAAAGAGGTAATCAGGCCAAAAGGAGAATTAAACAAATAAGGCCGTTGGAATAACAGGTTCAACCTGGGTGAGCCGGCCTGGAGTTGTTGCCAGTTAAGCCCGATGATCTCTCCGTTTCCTAAAGCATTTTTCAGATTGATGGTCGCTTCCCCGGTAACCAGCAGTTTATTGCCGGTCAGCGGATCGCTGCTGGGAAGAAAACCAATCAGGGCATTGATCTGGCTGCTTTTTTTAGGCTTGAGATACAGATTGATGACAGATCCTGTATTCAGCATAGTCAGGCTCCAGGTCTGTTGTTCCTGTACATAGGGCAATTCCAGGATTTTTTTACTGATCATTTCCAACTTATCCTTGCGGTAAATACTGCCATTGGGTATATTCAGATAATGTTGCAAAAATTCATTGGAGATCTTGGCAGATCCATAGACCCGGATGCTGTCGATCTTATATAAAGGCCCCTTATCGATCCGGAGTCTGGCGGATACCCGGTCATTATCCAGCATATTAATACTGTCCAGGCTCACTCGTGCAAAAGGATATCCATTGTTTTCCAGGTAATCGAGCAATAATTGTTGTTTATTCTCATATTGCCGGAGATCGAATGTCCGGCGGGAGAAACTTTTATCGTTCCAGGCAACGGCGGAGAGCAGAGATGGCTCGACCTTACGCGTATCGATATAAGCCCATTGATAAAGACTGCCCACATACAAACGAACCACGGCCCCCCCGGTATCGGTACGCAGGCTGTCTATAGAAGCTGTCATGTATCCCTTTGCCTGTAATAACGCGGGGATGGTATAAATATATTCAGTACAGACTTCCCTGCTTTTAAAAGACGATGCCAACCCCAGCTTTTTTTGAATAAAAAGAGTATCCTTATCCACAGGCAGAATGCGTAATGCGTACTGTCCAAAACCCTGGTAATGGCTTATAAACAGGCATATTAAAAGTAAGTGGCGTAACTTTATCATTCTTTATTTGGTCAGGAAATTAATTTTGTGCCCGGGGCTTATTCAAAATTTAACCTTAGGGTGTAATATTCGTAAAAAATAAGCAAACCGAATGGCAGGCATCTATCTTCATATCCCTTTTTGCAGGCAGGCTTGCCATTATTGTAATTTCCATTTTTCTACTTCTTTGAAACGTAAAAACGATTTTGTAGTTGCTTTATTGAAGGAAATTGACCTGCAAAAAGAATATATCGGATCGGACCCGGTGGAAACGATCTATTTCGGAGGAGGAACTCCGTCCTTATTGACGGGAGATGAGTTGGGGCAGATCATGGAGAAGCTTCATTCCTCTTTCACTATAGATCCGAAGGCAGAGATCACTTTGGAAGCGAATCCCGATGATTTTGACAATTCTCCGGAAATCCCCGGTGATCGTGAAAAAGGCAGCAAGTTGAAGGCCTGGAAGAAGGCAGGGATCAATCGCCTGAGTATTGGCATCCAATCCTTTTTTGAAGAAGACCTCAAATGGATGAACAGGGCACATAATGCCGGACAGGCCATTGCCAGTATCGGGCAGGCCCGGCAGGAAGGATTCGTCAATATTAGTGTGGACCTGATCTATGGCGGCCCTACTCTTCCGGACGATCATTGGAAAAAAAACGTAGAACAGGCAATCCGGCTGAATATTCCTCATCTTTCCTGTTATGCCCTGACGGTAGAACCCAAAACGGCCCTGGACAAAATGATCCATCTGCACAAAAAAGCTCCGGTGGATGCGGATGACCAGGCCAGGCAATTTATCTTATTGATGGACTGGATGGAAAAGGCCGGCTATGAGCATTATGAAATATCGAATTTTGCCAAACCAGGCCAAAGAAGCCGGCATAATTCGTCCTACTGGCAGGGGAAATCCTACCTCGGATTAGGCCCTTCCGCCCATTCCTATAACGGCTTATCCAGGCAATGGAATGTAGCCAATAACGCCCTCTATATCGACTCTTTACTCGCCGGAGGGCTCCCTTTCGAAAAAGAGGAACTCACTGCTTCCCAGCAATTAAATGAATATATCATGATCTCTCTGCGCACGATGGAAGGCCTGGATCCTGTATATGCGTCAGAAAAATTCGGGGCTGGCCTGATCCGGGAATTGATGGGTAATGCTGAATCTTATTTGAAAGGAGGCAAAATGGAACTAAAAAATGGAAGATTAGTGCTTAACAGGGAGGGCAAATTATTGGCGGATGGGATTGCAGCGGATCTGTTCTTTTAAGGAAAAATCCATGGGAAAAGGACCTTTTTCCTTTGTTAATGCCTATTCCTTATTGGTGATGGATCATTTGTGATGGATTAGATCATTTATGGTGGATCTTCTCCCGCAGATACTTCACCCCTTCAACCGTCATCAGGATGAACACCATCAGCAGAATGGCCATTGATCCGAAACCCTGAAATGAAAGAGGCATCATATACAAGCGTTTTAATTGGTCAGGCTTTCCCCATAGTTTTCGAAAGTGGCCTTACCTGACCTTCTTTATGGTTAGACAAGGTACGGTTCAATTTGTTTAAATCCATCCTGAACTTTAACATTTTCCCATAAGATCCGGTAGATGGTTTCGGCAATGGGCATTTCGGCCTTTATTTCCTTATTGATCAGATAGATGCACTTACTGGCATTATACCCTTCGGCCACCATATTCATTTCCAGCTGGGCCGCCCTGACCGAATACCCTTTCCCGATCATGTTGCCAAAGGTCCGGTTCCGGCTGAACAGCGAATAGCAGGTCACCAGCAGGTCTCCCAGGTAAACCGATGCGGCATAGTTTGCACTCCTTTTCTGAGACAAATTATCTGCCTTTGTGTGAATCCCAACCTCCATATGCAGGATCCCAACTTTCAGCAGAAAGCTGGCCATTTCATCCGCACAATTGGCAATCAGCACGCTGAGAAAATTATCACCATATTCCAGTCCATGGGCGATCCCGGAACCTAACGCATAAATATTCTTGAGTACGGCCGCATATTGAACACCATAGATATCGTCATTAATGACGGTGTTAATATAATCCGTTGCAAAATAAGACGCTATTTCCCCGGTTGAGGTTTCATCATTCCCGGAAAAAGTCAGATAGGATAGTTTTTCGGCAGCCACCTCTTCGGCGTGGCAGGGCCCCATTACGGTATGGTACCCTTTATCCTGGAACAAAAACTCCCTTTTCAGGTAATCATTCAGCAACAGGTTTTGCTCGGGCAGGATCCCCTTAATGGCAGAAATGATCTTTTTGCCATTAAAAGCATTTCTGTCCAGCCCTGCCAGGGTATCTATTACATAAGCAGAAGGAACAGCGAGTACCAGGCAGTCAGAATCTTCGATCACCTCATTTACTTTATTGCTCAGGGTAAGCAGATCTTTGTTGAACCAGACCGAAGGCAGATAATGGGGATTCCGGCCACGCGATGCCAGGTGGTCGATACTGGCCTGGTTCCTGACCCACCAGTGAATGGGAGTTTTATTATCGGTAAGGATCTTGGCTAACGCTGTAGCCCAACTGCCGCTTCCTATCACGCCAAAACGCATTCCCTTGAGTGTATTTAGATGTATGTAATAGAAAAAATTCTCCTGTTCAGTCTTTCCCGTTCAGTCTTTCCCGTTCAACCCTTTTTGCTTAATCCTTCTTAGCCTCGAACAATTTGTCCTTCGCTACGACCTTTACCTTCGTTCCACTCTTGAGCGTCTTACTGACCGTACTATAAGGTCCCGTAATTACTTCATCGCCTTCTTTCAATCCATCGACGATCTCGATATAATTGATATCCTGAATATCCGTTTTAACAATCACTTTTCGTACCGTATCACCCGCCATCCTTACAAAGGCCACTTCATCCAGATCCCCAACGCTGGAAACGGAAGTTTTGGTATCCATACTATTGTCCTTATCATCTCCTTTTTTGTCATCGTCCTTTTTATCCAGGACCGAGATATCGGAATTTTTCTCCCGTGTGGATACGGAGTTGATAGGTGCAGATAATACATTTTTATGCGTTCGGGTCTGAATATCCGCACTGGCGCTCATTCCCGGCCGGAAAGGAAAACTTTTAGGTTTTGCAGGGTCGATCAGGTCTTTATAAGAATCCGGGGAGAGCCGTATGTGTACCTTATAATTGGTCACATCATTTGTCGTTACAGCGATGGTTGTGGCGGCGCTGCTGCTGGCTATCTGGGTAACAAGCCCTTTGAATTTACGGTTATTATAGGCGTCGATCGTGATGAGGGCGGAATCTCCCAGGTGAACTTTTGGGATATCATTTTCCCCTACGTCCACGATCGTTTCGATCTTGCTCATATCGGCCACCCGCATCATTTCGGTTCCCGCCATCATGGAGTTACCCACTACTCTTTCCCCTTTTTTGATGGTGAGTAAGGATACTACCCCATCTATGGGAGAAGTCACCGTTGTCCGGCTGAGATTCTTGGCGGCAACATCCAGATTGGCCCTGGCACTTACAGCTCCGGCTGAATTCCCCCTGACGGTTTGTACAGCTGCCAGATAACTTGCCTGAGAGGTAAGCAAGGCGCTCTCCGCTGACTCGTATTCGGAAAGGGAGATCACTTTTTGATCCAATAGCTGTTTTTGCCGGTCAAAGGTTTTTTTATTGAGTTCCACGGTAGCTTTCAAACCCGGCAACATGGCTTTCGCATTGGAGACGAGAGCCTGCTGCTGATTCATCTGGGCAGCGGCCTGATCGCGCTGGTTCGTATAAATATCCGCATAGATCTTTGCCAGCTCCTGCCCTTTTTTTACGCTGTCTCCTTCCTGGGTGACCATCAGTTCGACCACTTCTCCGGAGATATCGGGGCTGATCTTCACTTCTTTTTCAGGGTAAACTTTACCACTTGCCGTTACGATCTCCGTGATATCGCGTTTAATCACTTTTTCAGCAGATACTTTAGTACCCTCATCTTTTCCTAATACTCCTGTTTTCTTCAGCACCACCAGTAAAAGGATAAATACAATCACTCCTATGATTATCCAGCGTAATTTCTTGCTCATAATTTCTACAGGTTATCATTTATAATTTTATTCCCAGCCCTTTATAGAATTCCAATACTTTCATTTTGAACACATAATCATACTGGGCATATAATACATTAATCTTAGCATTAAAATAATTATTCTGATTGGTCAGCAGATCGATGGTATTGAGCATCCCCACATTGTATCGTTTCTGTGCATAATCGAAACTCTTTTTCGTCGTGATCACACTGATCTGATTGGCCTCGAATTTCTGATGTGCGGCCAGCGCTGCCGTATAAGCCTGATAGATATTCTGTTTAAGCGTAAGGTTATCCTGATCCAGCTGCAATTCCGTGTTCCGGAGGCTTAATTTTGATTTTTGATAATTGGTGTGAAGCGTTCCGTTCTTAAAAATGGGAATACTGATATTCATGCCCACGAACTGACTGAAATTCTGATCGAGTTGCCGGAAATAGGGGGTTTTTCTGAAATCGAAATTAACGACATCCTGAACCAGCGCTCCCCCCGAGGAAGCTACCCGAATACCCTTTACGGTATCTATACCCGGACGGGCGGTTGAAAGGATCGGCTCCTGAATCGAACTGATATAATTGGAACCCAGACTAGCCGATAAACTGAACAGGGGGTATTGGGCTCCTTTGGTTGCGCTGACTGTTTTTTGGGCGGAAGCGACCTGCAGCTTATCCATTTTTTGCAGGGGCTGGTAATTTAAGGCAAGGGAATAAACCGCTTCAGGCTGAAGATCCTCGATCCTTTCCACCGGTATTTGATCCACGGGGGGGGCGTCGACTTCAAATGGGACGGAAGCATCGAGCGCCATATATGCCTTAAGGGTAAGTATATTCTGAACCACCGTGGACTTGATAGAAATTAAATTGGAGCTATCCTGCGCCACCTGGGCTTCCAGTTCTGCCGCATTGAGTTCTGGCAAGGCACCCGCATTCACTCTTTTTCGGGTAATACCCAATTGGGATTGGGATAGGCGCAGCTGCAATTCTGCTGTATTTGCCTGTTCACGGGACAATAACACCTGAAGATAGGCATTGGCCACATTCAGGGAAATATCGTTCTTCAGTTTTTCGGAATTGGCCAAAGCTGCCTCCCAGGCAAAACGGTTGGCTTCGATGGTATTGCGGACATTGAAAAAATTGAACAGGGTAACATTCGACTGAAGGCTGAGGCTATTGGCGAAATAAGTTTGTGTACTCAGCGTATAGGTGGAAGGGTTTTGGCTACGTCCCGAGTTGATACCCAGACCGGACCCGGCATCCAGGGTCGGAATCTGGTTTAGTTTGCTTTGTTTCAAGGTTAGTCCGGAAAGACGTGCCTGGATATCGGATTGTTTGATGGAAATATTATTGGATACCGCGTAATCGACACAACGTTTCAGGGACCACTTATCCGGAGACGGCTTTAATACTGCCGTATCCTGAATCTGTGCGCTGCCCGAAATACATACAACCAATCCAGCCGAAATAAAAAACAGACCTGGCAATAGTCGAAACTGCAGCAATTTTTTCATGGTCATGCAACAAATTTAAAAGTACTTCTCCGTTAGAAAACCAATTTGTGATAAACGGCCCGTTCCAAAAATTTGGCTAATTTAAGCATTCCCCCCACCTCCGCAAGCGGGAAACATGCTATTGGCAGATTTTTAACCACTTATGCCGACCAGTTATTATCGGTTACTACTTTTTACCGGTGAATTATTACTCCCGGATTCATAACCCTTCGAAAGCCTGGTCGAGGTCCTTTATTATATACTCCGGATCTTCCAACCCCAGGTATAAACGTATCATTCTGTGCTCTTTATCAGCAGGATCGAACTGTTCAGCAGGCCAGGAGGCGCACTTGGGGAGGATCAGGGATTCATGACCGCCCCAACTTACGGCCATCATAATGTGTTTCAGGGATTCACAATAACGAACTATCTGGTCCCGGGTACCCGCTTTCAGGTAAAAGCTCAGGAGCCCGCAGGCCCCTTTCATCTGTTGGGTTGCCAGTTCATATTGAGGGAAAGAATCATCAAAAGGAAAGAGGATACCCTCTACTTTTGGATGTGCCTTGAGAAAAGCAACTACCTTTTGCGTAGTTTGGGTGATGCGGTCCAGTCTGGCGGGGAGGGTCCGCAGACCCCTGATGAGCAGCCAGGCATTAAAGGGCTGAATTCCACTGCCTATATTCAGGTATTCGCTGTCGAAGATCTTTTTCATCAGGGCCCGGCTGCCGGATAAAACCCCTCCCAATGTATCACTATGGCCGCCGATATACTTGGTTGCCGTTTGCATGGCCATATCGATCCCCAGTTCGAGGGGCTTCTGCAGGAGCGGGGTACAATAACTGTTGTCGATGATCGTGATGATATTTTCCGACCGGGCCAATTCCGCCACTGCCCGGAGATCCTGCAACCGGTAATCCCAAGAATTAGGCGATTCCAGGTAAATGACCGCTGTATTGGGCAAAATGGCCCGTTCAAAATTTTCAATGGAAGTTCCATCGATATAGGTGGTAGTTACCCCAAAACGGGGAAGGATAATATCGAACATCCTTTTGGCCCAGGTATAAGGCTTTTCTACAGAAACGATATGGTCTCCTGCTTTAACGTTAGCTAATATACCGGCAAAAATGGCGGCAGCACCGCTATTGAATACCAGGCAATCCTCCGCTCCATCCAGTGCGGCTAGTTTTTTCCGGAGGATCTCGACGGTTGGATTAAGACCACGGCTATAAAGATAGCCGCTGTATTCGTCTTCGAAGAGTGCCTGTAATTCATCGACGGTATTCACTTTAAAATTACTGGTCTGTATTATTGGCGGAGAGATGGCATTAAAATAATGCTCCCGGTCTTCGCCCAATTCATTTAGTATATAGGATATATCCATATTTTTCGTTTTTCGGCAAGTTGATTATTTACTTAAATAAACCCTGGATTAACTTTTAACCAAACCCGCTTCCGGCCTCCGTACGACAAAGTATAAAGCAAAAAAACAGGCAAACACAAGTGTCCCATAAAGGGCAGATGCCGGATCATCCAATACGATACTCGTAGCCACCGCGATATAGGCCAGGATAAAAATCAGCGGAAGCAAGGGGAAAAATTTCATCCGGTAAATAGTTCCCCCTTCTTCCCCCACTTTCCGTTTTCGAAGAATAAAAATGGTGGCTGCTGATGTAGACATACCGATACAATCCAGGAAAATAGTATAATTAATGATCTTTTCCACCGTACTGCTGAAAAGCAGCGTGATTATGATCGTCAGGGAAAAGGCAGTTAAGGAATACAGGATAACCTCCTGTTTGTCAGTCTTTTTCTTAAAGATGGCCGGCAGGATGCCTTCCTCGCTCATCGCAAACATGACGCGGGGATTGCTCATCATCAGCACATTGACATAGGCCAATACGGACAGGAACATAAGGACCCGCAAAATAGATTCCCCAACCGGACCAAAAAGATGATTGATCAGGATAGCGGCTATGGAATTGGCCGTTTTCAGATTTTCAAACCCGATCACCCGGATATATACAAAATTGAGGGAAAGATAAAGTAGGATAATAATGGTGATGCCATAGGCTATCCCACGTGGAATATTCCTGGCGGGTTCCTTTACTTCTCCACCAAAATTGATGGACTGCTGATATCCTCCATAGGTAAAACATACGGCAATAAGAGATACACCCAGCGATTTAAAAAAAGTCAGGATACTGCCATGACCGGTAGCCTGTCCGGAAGCACCCGGAATAGGGGAAGGGGGTAATTGGTTTACCGAAGGGAGCGCTTCGCTGTGATGCCCAAAGACAGAAATCAGCAATAAAAGGATCAATGAAATTTTAATCAGGGTAAGCACATTCTGAACCCGGCTGCTCATCTTTAAGCCAAGCAGGTTGATCACGTAAAAAATAATTACGGCACCGATCGTTACCCCTTGCTTGAATAGTTCAGGAGGAGGGCCATCATAAAAAAAATGACCGATATATTCCGAACCGATCACGGCCACAATAGCAGTGGAGGCCGCGTTGGACACCAGTATGATACAATTGACGGCAAATGCCAGGGAGGGATGGTAGCCGTACGAAAAAATCTTATAATAGCCACCAGTCACCGGGTACCTGGAACCGATCTCCGCATAGGTAAGCGCGCCGCAAAGAGCCACCAGTCCGCCCAGCAGCCAGGCCAGAAAAAAAACCGAAGGAGTGCCCGCGTTTGAAGCTACCACCACAGGCGTCCTGAAAATACCCATACCAATAACCAGGCTCACCACGATCATAGTGAGATCGAACAAGCTTAATTTTTTTGGGCTCATAAATACCTGATTATCGTTAATGAACGTCTTTGGCGTTCAGACCGAAGGTCAATCATTAGCCGGTTATCCCAACCAATTACAACGGATTGTTGAAAGATAATGAATATTCTGTTCTAACTTTATCCGGCACAAAAAAACCAAACCAAAATCCAACCGGATGCCTAGAAGTTTACTGCTTATCCTCCTTGCTTTTACCTGTTCTTCACTTTCGGCACAGTCGGACCAGCCTGAAAATTTATCGACAGACTCCTTAACTATAAGATCGTTAAAAGAAGTTGTAGTCAAGGGTTATGCCCAGAATCGCAAATTAATTGATGTTGGCGCTCCGGTCAGTTTTGTAGGGAAAGCCAGCCTGGACCGTTTTAGCAATACCAATATATTGCAGGCATTAAACACTACACCGGGGGTTAGAATGGAAGAGCGTTCACCGGGAAGCTACCGGTTGAATATCCGGGGAAGTTCCCTCCGCTCTCCTTTCGGAGTAAGAGATATCAAGATCTATTGGAACGAGATCCCGCTTACCGATCCCGGGGGCAATACTTATCTGAACCAGCTTGGATTCTACAATTTTCAATCGGTCGAGATCATTAAGGGAACGGCCGGCAGTCTGTATGGCGCGGGGATCGGGGGAGCCGTCCTGATCAATAGTATGCCAGCCGCCTGGCAAAATGGGGTTAGTGCAGACTATGTAGGAGGCAGTTTCCACAACAACAGTATGAATGTAAACCTCCGGCTGGGAGATACCGATCGCCGCAATATGATCAGCTATTCCCATCAGACCAGTGATGGTTACCGGGCTCAGTCACAAATGCGCAGGGACATTCTCAGTTGGGAAACCTTACTAAAAACAAACGACAAACAAACGATCCACGCTTATATTTTATACGGAGATCTTTTTTATCAGACTCCCGGGGCGCTAAACCTGGCGGAGTACAACAAAGCCCCCCGGTCAGCCCGCCCTCCTGCCGGAGGACAGCCCGGAGCCGTTCAGACAAAGGCCGCCATTTATCAAAAGAATTTCACGGCAGGGTTCAGCAACGAATACCAGTTCAATGAGCATTGGGAAAATACCACGGCAGTATATGGAGCCTATACCGATTTTACCAATCCCGGGATCCGGGTCTATGAAATAAGACAAGAACCTCATTTTGGTGGCCGCACTGTTTTCCAATACAAGGCGCCCCTGGGGAGCGGTCTTCTGCAACTAAATGCCGGAGCGGAAGCACAGAAAGGATTTTTTGAGACCCGGGATTATAAAAATGTCCTGGGTTCTCAGGATAGCCTGCAAACAGATGATCATATCAACAATTGGCAATACCTCCTGTTCGGGCAGGCCGATTGGAGAATGAAGGGGGGATGGACGCTTACTGCCGGAGCCAGCTTTAATAAATCCTCCGTTAATCTTACCCGCACTTCGGTATTGCCTTCCGTCACCAATAAGATAAACTTCAATAACAAAGTAGCGCCCCGCATTGCCGTGTTAAAAAAGATCTCTGCCGGGCTAAGTTTGTATGCCAGCGCAGCCCGTGGTTTTTCAACGCCTACGGTTCAGGAATTGCAGAAGTCGAATGGGATCGTTGGGCCCCCGTTACAACCCGAAGATGGATTCGATTATGAGCTCGGCGCCAGGGGCAGCCTGTTCAACAACAAATTTTATTTCGATATCAATGCTTTTTATTTTCATCTGAATAAAACGATTGTACAACGGATCGATACCGCCGGAGTAGCATATTCCATTAACGCAGGAGGTACGAACCAGCATGGGTTGGAGAGTTTTCTCTCCTACCAGCTTGCTGATCACCCCCGCCGGTTTTTCAGCAATGCACGAATATGGGTCAGCCATACCTGGCATGATTTCCATTATAGGGACTTTATACAGAAAGGAAGCGATTATTCCGGCAACCGCCTCCCCAGCGTTCCTCCGCAATCCGCGGTAGCAGGCCTGGACCTGGCATTAAGGCCCGGCTTTTACCTGAATGCCACCTATACCTATGCTGACCGTATTGCGTTGAATGATGCAAATTCGGCCTATGCCGGTTCTTATAATTTATTGGGCGGCAGGATAGGATACCGGAAAGGTCTTGGCAGCAAACTGAGATTGGATATTTTTTGCGGTGTAGACAATCTTTTCGATACCCGGTACAGCCTTGGAAATGATATCAATGCGGCGGCAGCCACCCCCGCTTCGGCCCGCTATTATAATGCCGCACCCGGAATCAATTATTTTGCAGGGTTATCTTTAAATTTTAAGACGAAATAGGATACCTCTTTAATCCACATCAGAACTGAGTCAACCGTCATATGTTCTCTATTCAGCATTTTATTGTAGATTTGTGCCGATTTTGGTTGGCGCCCAGGCGCCATTAAAAGGGAAGACCGGTGAAAATCCGGCGCTATCCCCGTAGCTGTAAGCTCTCCCAGTACCCCCTGTTCGATCTTCATACCACTGTCCAATCAACGATGGGAAGGTGTCGAACAGCAGAGCAAGCCAGAAGACCTGCCAGGATCTTTTATCATTCAAGGCTTTCGGGTGAAAGGCATGGAATGTAAAATGTCCTCCTTATAAGGCAGGCAATTTATATTTCTACTTTATTTTCATTTTTTCCGAAGGCTCATTCAATTAACCAATGGTTTCCATTAATAAGGAGACCAAAAATCTACATGTGGAATGAGCAAGAAACTAATGGCCATGCTTATGTTATCGGCAGCCGGCACAAGCGGCTTAATGGCGCAGACTGGAACAAAGATCAAAAAAGACAGCACCGTCAAAGAACTGGACCAGGTGATCGTAACGGCCACCAAATCTCCGGTAAAACAAAATGAGACAGGAAAGGTAGTAACGATCATTACCAAGGAGGAATTGGAAAAAAGCACAGCGAAGACTTTAGGCCAGATCCTGAATGAGCAGGCAGGAATAACCGTTGGTGGGGCCCTGAACAATACGGGTTCCGTTCAAAGCATCTACATGAGAGGAGCCGCATCCGGCAGAACCCTGATCACCATCGACGGCGTTCCGGTAAACGATCCCTCCACTCCCGGGAATGAATTCGATATCAACCTTATTGCTCCGGACAATATCGAACGGATAGAAATATTAAAAGGAGCACAATCCACCTTATATGGATCGGACGCGATTGCCGGTGTTATCAATATTATCACCACAGGGGATATAAAAAAACCTTTCAATGTAAGGGCCAGCCTTGCCGGAGGAAATTATGGCACCTACAAGGGTAATCTCCAGGTTTTTGGGAAGGCCAACCAATTCACGTACAGCATTAAATATACCCGGTTGCGTACCGATGGTTTTTCTGCCGCCTATGACAGCAGTAAAAAGGGGAATTTCGACCGTGATGATTATTCCGGAAATGCTGTTACTACCAATCTTGCCTGGACCCCTACGGCAGAATTAACGGTAAAAGGATTTGCACAATACAGCCGGTATAAAACAGGAATCGATGCCGGATCATTTGCAGATGCAAAAAACTATGATGTCACCAGCAAAAACTGGTTGCTGGGCGGGGGCTTTGTATACAAATTGCCAAACGTAACCCTCAATGGTAACTACCGGTATGGTACGGTAAAAAGAACGAGTCTGGAAGACAGCGTTTTTGGCCAGCCTTATTACATGGATAAATTCCAGGGAATTACCCAATTCACGGAGCTATTCGCCAATACATCCCTCGGAAATGGGTTTACACTCTTAACAGGAGCGGATTACCGATACGCGTCTATGAATGATACTTCCGTATCTATTAGTTCTTTTGGCACCTATCCGGGGAATTTCAAGGACACTTCGCTTAGCCAGACCTCCATGTACGGATCCTTGTTCTTTAATAGTCATTTCGGCCTCAATGTCGAATTGGGGGGAAGATTAAATACCCATTCCCGATATGGAAGCAATTATACGTATACGTTCAATCCTTCTTTCCTTTTGCGCAGATCGGTCAAAATATATGGAAGTATTGCTACAGGGTATAAGGCGCCAAGCCTCTATCAATTATATTCTTCATATGGCTCTCCTGATCTTCAGCCGGAAACATCTTTGAATTATGAAGGAGGAATACAATACAGCAATGCCATCTTGAATTCCAGGGCTACCTATTACTACAGGAAGATAAAGAATGGCCTTGATTTCGATTATACTACCTACACCTATTTTAATGCCAGCAGGCAAAAAGCTCAGGGAATAGAATTGGAAAACAGGGTGCAATTAACCCGTCAATTGTCGCTTACCGCTAATTACACCTGGCTTAAATCGTCGGAAGAGATCCAGAATCGCATTGACTATAAAGATACCACCTACCAGTATTCACTTAGAAGACCTAAGCATACCATTAATGCGACTTTAGGCCTCCAGGCAACCCGTCAGCTATTTATCAGCGTTAGCGGGCATTATGAAAGCAAACGGCATGATGTAGGCGGCTATCAGGTTGCAGATGTGCCATTGGACAGCTATTTTATTCTGAACGGTTATGCTGAATTCCAGCCGGTAAAAAAATTGAAATTTTTTGCGGATGCCAAAAATATCACTAACAAAAAATTCTTTACTATATTCGGTTATAACTCTATTCCGTTCATGATAACCGGAGGAGCTACCCTTGATCTGTAAGCAATACGTTGATCTTTCGTCATAATATTGATTTGTAAAAAGAGCTTTTAAATACACTGAATATGTCTATACCAAAATTCAATCCCCGTTCCGCAGCCCTCTTTATCTTTATTCTCGCCGTCGGCGTTTTGAGAATATTAGCAACCTGGGGAAAGGACCTGTCCCCCCTCTGTAATTTTACTCCGATAGGGGCAATGGCCTTATTTGGAGGCGCCTATTTTTCCAACTCCTGGAAAGCTGTCGGATTCCCCCTGCTCACCTTATTCATCGGTGACCTGATCCTGTCCTTTACGATCTTTTCACAGTACAGGACCGGTCTGTTATATACAGGTTGGTATTGGACTTATATCGCGTTTGCCCTGATGGTACTGGCAGGCAAATTTTTTATAAAAAAAGTATCCCTAACCAACGTCCTTCTTGGGAGCCTGGTCTGTGTGCTGATCCATTGGATCATTACCGATATCGGAGCCTGGCAAATGGGTATTCTTTATCCAAAAACCTTTGCCGGATATATCGAATGCCTGATCGCTGCTATCCCTTATGAAGGCAGATTCCTGGAAGGCACCTTATTGTATAGCGCCATCTTATTCGGCCTTTTCGAATGGATGCAAAAAAGGTATACTTCATTGAGGCTCGCCGCCTGATTAAATTTATTTTATATGAAAGCCTGTTCGTTTCTTCCTGCCGCCACCCAAATGATCTATGACATGGGTCTGCAGGACCTGCTTTATGGGAGGACTTTCGAGTGTCCGCCGGAAGCATCCGGCAAACCAGCCATTGTGCGGTGTATGCTGGAAGGAAAAAATTACAGCAGTGCGGAGATCGATAAAATATTTTCCGCATCCAAGGCACAGGGCAAGAGTTTGTATTATGTGGAAGAAGATCTTTTACAGGCTATCGGGCCGGATATAATTTTCACCCAGGACGTTTGCGAGGTTTGCCAGATCGATACAGCCTGCACAGCCGCAGCGGTGGCCAAACTAAACAAACAACCGGAATTGATACCCCTGACACCGGGGAACCTGGACGAAGCCTTCCGGATGGCGATCACCATTGCCAAAGCTTTAGGGAAAGAGGAGGCCGCCTATATTTACCTGGCATCCCTGCAAAAACGGATAGACGGCATCCTGGATACCTTACGAAATCATCGGGCACCGCTCAGGAGAGTGTTGCTCATGGAATGGATCGAGCCGGTATATAATTGCGGGCATTGGATCCCCTACCAGATCGCGTATGCAGGTGGAATAGATATGCTGTCCAATCCGGGAGGAGATAGTATCGTTACTCCATGGGAAAAAATTGTCCGGTATGACCCGGAGGTGCTGGTGATTGCACCATGCGGATTCCATACCGGCAGGGCTAAGGAAGAATTACATTTATTACGGAGAAAACAAGGCTGGAGCGATTTACAGGCCGTAAAGAACGGGAACGTCTTTGTGGCGGATTTTGATCTTTTCACACAGCCCAGCCCGGGTACGTTAACTGATGGTATTGAACTACTGGCTGCACTTTTTCATCCTGCCATTTTTCAGGTACCGGAAAATTTACAGCATAAATTTTCCACCGTCACAGAACCCGTCTATCACCATGTGTAAACATGAAGAAAAATATTGTCCCCGGTGCAAGTCAGCCTTTGAATGTAAGGTTGGAGATATCACCCAATGCCAATGTTTCGGTATCGGTCTGAACCCGGAAGAAAAAAAATTCCTGGAAGAACGTTACGAGGATTGTCTCTGTCGTAACTGTCTCCTGGAATTAAACCCCCTAACCCCCTAAAGGGGGAATAATAATCCAGAAGATTTTTGAATGAAAAAAGGATTGAAATGAATGCAACTGACAATAATAGCACCATGTTAACAGCCTCCCCTTTAGGGGACGGGAGGGGCCTGATCTTTATTACCGGAGGAGCCCGTAGCGGCAAAAGCAGGCATGCGCAGGAATTAGCCCTTCAGGCAAGCCCCAATCCTGTTTATGTGGCAACAGCACGAAAATGGGACGGAGAATTTCGGGAACGGATCCACCGGCACCAGCGGGATAGGGATGAACGCTGGACCTCCATTGAGGAAGAAAAGCAGATTGGTCGTCTTCCGCTGCAGGGTAAAACAGTTGTCATCGATTGTATTACGTTATGGCTTACCAACTTTTTTGCGGATACGAACAGCGATATCGAGGCATGCCTGGAAGCCTGCAAAAATGAAATAAACGAAGTATGCAGACAGGATGCCTTATTGATAATCATTAGTAACGAGATAGGAATGGGGATCCACGCGGATACGGAGGTCGGAAGAAAATTTACCGACCTGCACGGATGGATGAATCAATATATCGCCGCCAAAGCCGATAAGGTGATTTTTATGGTCAGCGGTATTCCGGTAACAGTAAAATCCCCCCAACCCCCTAAAGGGGGAGTTATATTCCCGGAAGATATTTTAAAAATGAAATGATTGAACTGCCTCAAAATAGCAACATGTTACCAATTCCCCCTTTAGGGGGCAAGGGGGGCAGGGCTTATATGAATTGGAGTGGAGGCAAAGATTCCTCTTTATGCCTGCACCGGATCATGGAAGAAAAGCAATTCAAGGTCGACTGTCTGCTGACCAGCATTAATGCCCATCATAACCGGGTGTCCATGCATGGGGTAAGAAGAGAATTGTTGCAATTACAGGCGTCCTCGGTTGGCCTGCCCTTGCAGACCATTGAATTACCTGAAGAGCCGGGTATGGAGGAATATGAGCAAGCAATGATGGAAAAAGTCAGATTCCTGAAAAACAATGGCTTTTCCCATGCCCTGTTCGGGGATATTTTCTTGGAGGACCTGAGGCGCTACCGGGAAGAAAAATTACAAAAACTGGACATCTCCTGCGTTTTTCCGCTATGGAAAATTTCCACCACTGAATTGGTGGCATCGTTCCTGCAATCCGGTTTCAAGGCAATTATCGTTTGTGTGAACGATCAATACCTGGACAAAAGTTTTTGCGGACGACTGATCGACGCGTCATTTCTGGAGGATCTCCCAAAAAATGTAGATCCCTGTGGAGAAAACGGAGAATATCATTCCTTTGTTTTTGAAGGCCCTCTTTTTAAAGATCCGATATTATTTCAAAAGGGAGATATCGTTTACCGGAATTATCAAGCCCCTTCGAAGACAAGGGATGCAACGGATCCTTGCATTACGACCGACAAGACGGGATTTTACTTTTGCGATCTGCTGCCTGTATAGTGTCCGGTAAAAAGTTTCGCTTCAAACTACGACCTTCGCGGTCAAATCAGAATCACTTTAAAAGAAAAGAAAATGCAAATTCAACCTGCCTATACAGACCTCACTTTACAAAAAAAGTTACAAGCTCAGATCGATGGAAAAACTAAACCCCTGGGTGCCTTGGGCAGATTGGAGGAGATCGCTCTTCAGGTTGGGATGATCCAACAAACCACCCATCCCCATATCAGCCAGCCGCATATCCTTGTATTCGCGGCAGATCATGGAATTGCAGCCACCGGTCTGGTCAATCCCTATCCTCAGGCGGTCACGGCGCAAATGGCGCTGAACTTCCTGCGGGGGGGAGCCGCTATTAATGTTTTTTGCCGTCAGCATGCTATCGGATTAAAGGTAGTGGACGCCGGTGTGAATTTCGATTTTGATGGGGTGCCATCCTCCGAAAAACTGATCCGTGAAAAGATCGGTTATGGCACCCAAAACTATCTGGAAGGTAATGCCATGAGCCGAGATGAAGTATTAAGGGCTATGGAAGCAGGCAAAAGGGTTATAGAGGATCTTTTTAAGGAAGGATGTAATTGCGTCGGATTGGGCGAAATGGGTATCGGCAATACCTCAGCAGCTTCTCTTATTATGAGCGTTGTAACCGGCATTCCCCTGGATCAATGTATCGGAAAGGGTACAGGAATGAATGAGGCACAGCTGGAAATAAAAAGAGCAACGCTGGAGAAAGCAGCGAAACTTCATTTTCCTGCACTGTCTTCATCTCCTGATCCGGAATTGATCCTGCAGCATATCGGTGGATTCGAAATTGCCATGATGGCTGGTGCCTATCAGAAAGCTTCCGAATTAAAAATGATCATCCTCGTAGATGGATTCATCACTACGGCAGCCTTATTGGTGGCCCGCCTAACCGATCCGTTGTTAGAAAAAAATTGTATTTTTTCACATCGGAGCGGAGAACAGGGACACGAGAAAATGCTGCGATACCTGGATGCAAGCCCCCTGTTAAACCTGGGTATGCGGTTGGGAGAGGGAACAGGCGCCGCCATGGCCTTTCCAATCGTACAATCAGCCCTTCTTTTCCTGCAGGAAATGGCTTCATTCGAATCAGCAGGGGTGAGCAGGAAATAGCAGAAAAAAATAGTAAACCGGCTATCAGTCAACTATGCAACTATGAAAAAAGAATGGAGGGTCTTTTTAACCGCAGTGATGTTCCTAACCCGGATCCGTGTACCCCGGATCGTCGATCACTCTCCTGACTACCTTCAGAAATCTCCCAAATATTTCCCGGTGATCGGATGGATAGTCGGATCCATTTCTGCGCTGGTTTATCTTGTTTTCTCCAAATATATTTCCGTAGATATCGGGATCCTTTCTTCCATGATCGCCGGACTCCTTACTACCGGTGCCTTCCATGAAGATGGATTTGCCGATACCTGCGATGGATTCGGCGGAGGCTGGACCAAAGAAAAGATACTGCTGATCATGAAGGACAGCCGCATCGGTGCTTTTGGCGCTATTGGCCTTCTGGCCATGTGGAGCAGTAAATTTTTGCTACTCAGGGAACTCCCCTCCTTCACCCCTGACCTGGCGCATCCTACCAGTTCCGTGTTCTTCAACTACCGTTATGTTATAACCGCACTGATCTCCGCCCACGCAATGAGCAGGCTAATGCCAATCCTCGTCATTCAGGGAATGGATTATGCCTCGGATCCCGATCAAAGCAAAGCCAAACCCATGGCCAATAACAAATTGAGTACCGGAGAACTTATCCTGGCCATACTGTTTGCACTGGCTCCCTTTGCTTTTTTACCCCTGTCCTTTTTATGGGTGACCGTCCCTATGTTATATACGACCTACGAAATGACAAAATATTTTAAGAAATGGATCGGGGGGTATACAGGAGATTGCCTGGGCGCCATTCAGCAGGTAACGGAAATTATTTTTTATCTTGGGTTCACGGTTATCTGGAGATATATATTATGACAAAAGAAATTTTTTTGATACGCCATACTACTCCGGCCGTTGCCAAAGGGATCTGTTACGGCCAGACTGATCTGGAGGTAACCGGCAGTTTTCTGCAGGAAGCAGCCATCATCAGGGAGTATATGCCTCAAAATATGGGAGCCGTGCACAGCAGTCCCTTGCAACGTTGCGCCGGTTTGGCCGGGCATTTGTTTCCGGAGCATTCCATTCAGCTGCATAAGGAGCTGATGGAGATCCATTGCGGTCAATGGGAAATGAAAAGCTGGGATGAATTGCCGAAAGACCAAATCGACCCCTGGATGAAGGATTTTGTCCAGGTACGCATACCGGATGGAGAAAGTTACCTGGATCTTCACCAACGGGTGACCGGATGTTTTGATTCCATCCGGAAAGCAGCCGAAATGCCTGTAGCCATAGTGGCACACGGTGGAGTGATCCGAAGTATCCTTTCCTATATTACCGATACACCCCTGATCGATAGTTTTAAGGTATTTTCCTTGAACTATGGATGCGTGATCAGGCTTTTTGAGAAAGAGGGTAATCCTGGACCTTTACAATACGAGATCCTGTCCAACAAAGAACCGGAGGAAAAGGAACGGCATAAGCCCACCGGTTTTGAGAAAAGATAATCAGGCACGAAAAACAGCCCGGATAAGGTAACTTTGTATTCATGGGGTCGAATATCGATCAATTACTTACTGTCACATTTACGCTCTTTGCGGTAATCGATATTATCGGCAGTATCCCTTTATTACATGCGCTCAAAAAAAAACTGGGGGGTCTGCATGAAGGGAAGGCAACGCTTATTTCCGGCCTGCTGATGGTTGTATTTCTATTTGGCGGGGAAAAACTCCTGCAATTGTTAGGTGTGGATACGCGTTCCTTTGCCGTTGCCGGTTCAATCGTGATCTTTATTTTAGGGCTGGAAATGGTACTGGGGGTGGAATTTTTTAAGACCGACCCACATACAAAAGCCAGTGTGCTGGTCCCTATAGCATTTCCGCTCATAGCCGGATCGGGTACCCTTACCACCATTATATCCCTCAAAGCAAATTTTGAAACAACAACTGTATTATTGGCTATATTGATCAATCTGGTCATTATCTTTACCGTCCTGAAATCCTTGGATAAAATAGAAAAAATCCTGGGAGCGGCAGGTATGATTGCCATACGTAAATTTTTTGGCGTAATATTGCTGGCTATTTCAGTAAAGATCTTTAGCAGCAACCTGAGCGGGTTGTTGAAATAGTGCCGGAAAAGCCAGAATAAATTGAAATAGTCTTAAAATTCGCTCGCATAAGTTAATGGTCTCGTAGTATAATGGATAATATGAGGGTCTCCGAAGCCCTGGATTCCAGTTCGATTCTGGACGAGACCACATGCAAAACCCCATAACAATGTATTTTACAACGTTTTATGGGGTTTTTAGTTTTCATGTTTATCATTTAGTTGGGGTTTTTATACCGCAAATAAGAGTGGGCAAACTTTGGTTATTGAAGCGACAGCGGGAATAACTTCAATGAATTCTATAGACCTAGTTTTGCGAAATTTTTGGAGATTTATGAGGCAAAGAACGATAAGTTCAAACTTAGGCCGAAAGGGAAGGGTTTGGAGGGCTTGTAAGAGAGACACTTGCTTTACGTATAAATGGAGTATTTAAATAAGGGTTGAATGTCTCATGTGGGAGAGGTAGAAAATAACCCTTTATGCATTCAGTGTTCAGAATACACACTTCCATATGAAGGCGTTTTGAGAAATTTGCCCCCTTGTATAGTTCCCCACCTTCATGGAATGGGCTTCTAATAGTGTCGTAACTAGGTCGCCCGGTGATTTTGTTTGACTGATGAACATATTTCAATACCATGCAATCGAGTCGACGGTTAGCATCGACATTTTCAGGAAGTTTCTTTCCTGCGTCGTGCATCGTACTTCGTAATTCTGAATGTGCCTCATTAACTATATTAATAGAATCTGGTTCGATAAGATTTAAACAACGCCCTAACTCGATAATTGCGCCTAGAACAAAGGGAGTTTCGATGGTTCCGCTGAATTTCTGGTCCCCATTTGCGCATTCTTCCGCATATTGTTTAGCTCTATGAGGATTTTGTTCCCAAAAATAAACCCCAGGGCCTAACCAGTCCCATGGATTATCACTTGGACGGAGAAAATCTTCCCCATTCAAAATTTTCAAGCCTACTTTACGTTCACAACCATGAAAACCAATAATTTGGAAAGGCTGATGGCAGGCCAATTATTTCTTTGTTTGGAGTTTAGGTGTTTTTTCGCCCCTAGGTTCTTCCTTGATAATTCCAGCCTCCACTAGAAACTGGCGAGCTGTCTCGGGAGTTTTTCTCGCATATGCGGATGCTTGACGGATGGCATCAATTTGTTGACGGATAGCTTCTTGCGTCATGTTTTAGCGGTTGATTGACTTTAAATTTTACTTTGCTCTCAAATATACGGTTGTGATTATGTCAAATGCAAATTTATAGAGAGTTTTCCACATCCTGTTAGGAAAAACACTCCTTTATAAACGAAACTCCAGAGTATTAAGATTTATTGGTTAAGGTATTGCAAATATTAACTCAGTCAGGGTGAAAGCACCTTTTCTTAATACAGATTGCAGCACAACGGCAGGGAAACGATAAATTCCATGGGCTGCAATTACATACATTCTGTTGTACGGAGCAAACAATAACCTTAAATTTTCTTTTGAAGCGATGGCGACGCTAAAAAAATTGACTAAAAACTGGATGATCGATCTGCTGGGAATAGCGGCTAACGTTACAGCCCATCCCTGAAAAAAATAAAAAGCGAGTCGGCAGAGCTTTTCCAGGAATCACCAACAAAACTTTTCCGTGCGGACAATAATGATCGCACTATTGAGTTCATTACAGGTAAAGATGGTTTTATTCATTCTGTAATCGTGACCAAAGCCGGAGTAAAAGAAACTATCCATATTTCTAAGCTCCCGGAATTCGACATACTTCCTTCACAGAGAAAACGCCCCATATTTCATAGGGGTTAACTACATTCGACGGATCTTTCTGCAAGATCTCATTTGTCGTTATAAAAGATTATTCATTACTGCTCTTATTAAAGAAAAACTTATCACAACAAGCTGGTCCTCGATCGCTTTTCTTAAGGAAAAGCCCGGGATTAAGCCAGGGGATTGTAGTTGCTAACCATTAAAAACTAAAAAGATGATGAGAAAAATTGCATTTGTGTTATGCACTCTTGTCTTATTTTGCGGATCCTTATGGGCACAAAGCCGCATCGTAAGCGGAAAAGTAGTAGATGATAAAGGAAATCCCGTGGAAGGTGCCAGCATACAGATCAAAGGCAGCCGTCGTGGCACCAGCACCACTACAGATGGGGTCTTCAGCATTTCTGCGCCTTCGGCTTCCAGGATCCTTGTCGTTTCCTCTTTAAATTTTACAACGCAGGAGGTGCCCATTTCAGAAAACCTTACTTTTGTTCTAAAGGCCATTCCTATAAATAATTTACAGGAAGTGGTTGTTGTGGCGTATGGAATCCAGAAAAAAACCGAAATCACCGGGGCCGTTTCCGTTGTACAGGCAGAAACCATCAAAAATCAGCAGGTCGTATCCATTGGGCAGGCCTTGCAGGGTACTGCACCCGGAGTACAGGTCGTCAACACCAATGGGCAGCCGGGACAGAATCCCGTTATCCGGATCAGAGGGACAGCTTCGATAGCCGCCAGCCCGGACCCCTTGATCGTTTTGGATGGCATCCCCTATGACGGCAATTTGAATATGATCAATCCTACGGATATCGATAATTTTTCCATATTAAAAGATGCTTCCGCGACAGCCTTGTACGGATCGCGTGGAGCGAATGGCGTTATTCTGATCAATACCAAAACCGGTAAAAAGAATGCTCCCCCTTCCATTTCGTTATCTGCAGTTTATGGTCTTTCCAGCCGGGCCAACGCCGATTATCCTTACCTGGATACCCGGCAACAATTCGAACTGGGATGGGAAGGCATGAAGAACAATTATGCGGCCAGTAACAACCCCGCCACCAGCAGTCAGGCAGCTAAATTAGCCACACAGAACCTGATCAAGAGCGGTTTTCATTATAATCCTTATAGTGCACTCGCCAACCCCGTTGATACCAACGGAAAATTGCTTCCGGGAGCCAGTTTGTTATGGAATGATAACTGGACAAAAGCCCTGGAAAGAAGTCAGGCTTCCCGCAAGGATATCAATATTGGGATAGGAGGAGGAACGGATCGTTCCCGGTATTATTTTTCTGCCGGTTTGCTAAACCAGGACGGCTATCTTGTAAAAAGCAATTATCAACGGGTTTCGACGACCTTTAATTATAATACGGATCTTACCGACTGGTTCCAGATCGGGGCAAAGACAAATATCATTTCTTCCAAACAAAATTATCCCGCACAGGGAACCGGAACCTTTAGCGACCTGGTTAATTATGGCAGGACAGTATCGTCCGTCTTCCCCATATACGCAAGGGACGAAAATGGCCAATTGCTGAAGGACCAGAATGGACAGCTTGTATTCGACTATGGCAACCCCGTTCCTAACCGCACCGTCAATGTGCGCAGACCCGTATTACAACCTTCCAATGTGGTGGGAACAGTGAACCTGGATAACTGGAATTACGACCGGTTACTGGTCAACCTCAATACTTTCGGGCAGATAAATTTCACTAAAAACCTGTTCTATAAAAGCAGTTTCGGGATCAACAGGAGCCTGGAGGACCAATCGCAATTTGGTAACAAGGATTATGGGGATGCGGCCTCGGTGGGCGGACGTATATACCGCGAACAGGATCTTGTCACTTCCTGGACCTGGAACAATATGGTTGGGTATGACCATCGGTGGGGAGAACATCATTTCGAAGCTATGGCCAGCTATGAGTCGTACAGATATAATTACGAATCCCTGTCCGGATCCAAAACGGGTTTTGGATTCAATGGTCAGCAGCAATGGAGCAATGCATCGACCAGTGAATTGCAGGAAGGGTTTACAGTTACCTCTACGCTTGTCAGTTACCTGGGCCGGGTAAAATATGATTACGCAAATAAATATTTCGCGGAATTCACGATAAGAAGAGATGGGTCTTCCATTTTTGCTCCTGGCAGACGATACGGAACCTTCCCGGCAGGAGGAGTTTCCTGGCTGCTAAGCCGGGAAAAATTCTTAAAAACAGCGACCTTCATCAATCTGCTGAAATTAAGAGGCTCATACGGCGTTACGGGCAATAATGCCCTGTTGGACCCCACCGATCCGCTTGCCTTTCGACGGAGTTATTTTCCTTATATAAATACCTTTGCCAGCGGATACAACGATCTCGCCAATGTGGGTGTATACCTGAATCAACTGGCCAATTATAATATCCGATGGGAAAAAAATCTGAGCACCAATATCGGAATTGATTTCGAACTGTTCGACAGACGACTGAACGGAAGCGTGGATCTATTCCGGAAAAGCTCCAGGGATCTAATACAATTTCAACCCCTGCCACCTTCCTCGGGTTTTGGAACTATTGTATCCAATATCAGTAAAATGCAAAACCAAGGGGTGGAAATAAACCTGAACTATATTGTTCTTCGCAGCAGAGACTTCCATTGGGATGTGAATCTCAACCTGACCTGGCTTCAAAATAAGATCATCAACCTGTTGCCTGACCAGAATACCTTTGCCTCCAAAGGTGCCTTCCGGAATGTGGGCGGAAAATCCATATATGAATTTTACCTGCCGGTATGGGCAGGCGTCAACCCCGAAACAGGGCATGGCAGATGGTGGATGAATGAAAAAGATGGCAATGGCCAACCGACCGGCAAACAAAGAATGACCGATACGTTTGCTTTGGCGGATGGTAAATGGGTCGGGTCCGGGATCCCGAAATATACAGGAGGTTTTTCAACAAGGCTTAAGTATAAGGCCTTCGACCTGACTCTGTTGTTCAATTATGCCTTCGGGGGGAAATATTACGATGGCAATTATGCCAAACTTATGCATGGGTTTTATGGAGGATATGGTGCGCAACTGCATACGGACGAACTACAGAGATGGCAAAAAAAGGGAGACCTTACTGATGTTCCCAAATTAAATCCAGCGGGTAATGACGAACAGCAGTTATCCACTCGTTTTTTATTCAGCGGAGACTATATCAGGCTCAGAAATATTACACTTGGTTATACAGTTGTTCCGGGGTCTGCTCAAAAAATAGTCAAAACCCTGCGGATATTTATCCAGGCAGATAATTGTTTCACCTGGGATCAGCTCAAAAAAGGTTCAGATCCGGAATCCTCGGTCAACGGCTATGCGAATGGCAATGCTTTTCCTTTCAAGACATTTTCAACAGGGCTTGATCTTAACTTTTAAACCTCCAGACCAATGCAAAAAAATAAATATAAATTAAGCCTGTTATACATGGGGCTTTCCCTGGTCCTTTTCCTGGGCGCCTGCAAAAAAGATTTTATCGATGGGATCAAACCGACCGACAGTTCTTCAGCTAATGATGTTTTTGCTTCCACTGAGGGCGTAAGGGTATATTTCAACGGGATCTATCGTTCGATACGAAGCCAATGGCAAAGTACGGATGGAGCCGCGGGCGGCCAAACGGATACCTGGGGGTATAATTCGGTTTCGTTGACCCGCGTCGCCAAAGGAAAGGATATTGTAATGCCTTATCCCAACAGAGGTTATTATTATGATTATATCAATGATAACCGGGAGCCTACCTATCGCCGGGTAAAATTCACCTGGTATTTTTTCTATGAACTGGCCAATCAGGTGAATGTGCTGATCGATGGTACCGGGAAAAGCTCAGGCATCAGCGAGACGGATAAAAAAAGCCTCATCGCTGAAGCAAGGGCATTAAGAGCATGGTTCTACTTTGAACTTGCCCGTGAATTCCAGTTTACGTATCTGAAAGATCCCAACGCACCTGGGGTGCCTCTTTATACGACTCCGGCTACAGCCGCTACTACAGGAAATCCAAGGGGGACCCTGCAGCAGACCTTTGACCAGATCAACAATGATATTGGTTATGCCGTACAAAACACAGGATCGGGCCAGCTCCTGAAAGATCAGGTGAACAATAATGTGGCCTGGGGAATGGCAGCCAGGATCTATCTGGAACAGGGGAAATGGGCCGATGCAGAGACTGCCGCACAAAATGCCATCCAGGGTCACTCACTCGATGCCACGGGTTATCCGGACAATTATAATGGGCTTACCTCGTCCGAAGTCTTGTGGGGATTTCCACAAACTACGGAGAATGGAGGTCAGACCGTTTATTACGGAACGCCCAGTTCATTTTTCGAACAAACGGGCCAAAGTTACGATGCATTTTATATAAGCCGGGAGCTGGTTGAAAAATTCTCGGCTACAGATATACGTAATACCTTCTTTGTTTATTATAATGATCCGGCGGAACCGGATTATGCGGCCACCAATAAATTCGGCACCGGCAGCGGTTCTCCTGTAACGCTGATGAACGGGAAAACCGCAGATCAGAAAATGATAGATTTTAATGAATCCCTGAACATGATGCGGGTGGGTGAAATGTACCTGATCGGGGCCGAGGCAAAGGCCAGACAGGGAAAGGCCGATGCAGGTGATTTGTTGTTCGCCCTGCAGCAAAACCGGGATCCTGCAGCCATTAAATCCGGCAATACTGGTCAGAACCTGATCGACGAGATTCTATTGGAAAGGAGAAAAGAGTTATACGGTGAGCTTGGTATCGACTGGCTGGATGCAAAAAGAATGCAGACCCCCATCGACCGCACAAGCTCCAATCATGCAGCGCCTGATAATTACCTGCTCCCCGCAAATGATCCACGATTTAATTTAAAGATTCCCCAGGCAGAAATGCAGGCAAATAAAAGCCTGAAGCCTGGTGATCAGAATCTCTGACACATATTTTTCCAATAAAAAAGAGGGTACCTCAATTACTTTGGCACCCTCTTTTTTATTGGACCTATCGGCTCTATTTCAGTACTTCTCTTAATTTACTTTGCAACTCATCTCCCCTTAGACCTTCCCCGATTATTTTCCCCTGCGGATCGATTAATACATTGAAGGGAATTCCATTAAACTTAAAAACTTCTGCAGCCTTGCTGTTCCAGTACTTAAGATCGCTTACATGGGTCCATTCCAGGTTATCATCCCCGATCGCCTTCAACCAGGCATCTTTGTCCTTGTCCAGGGATACCCCGAGGATGGCAAAATTTTTGTTTTTAAATTCCTGCCAGGCACTGACTACATTGGGATTCTCGGCGCGGCAGGGTCCGCACCAGCTGGCCCAGAAATCGACGAGAAGATATTTTCCTTTATAGGAACTTATGGAGACAGGGTGCCCTTTGGTATCAGGAAGCGAAAGTTCGGGAGCCTGCTTGCCCAGCCATGCCTTTCCTCCTTCTTCTTTCTCTTTTTCAGCCATCATAGCCAATTGTTGCTCATAATTTTGTTTCATTCCTTTAAATACCCCGTTGTCCGGAAATCTTTTCAACAACTCATTCAACGAAGATTCAAAATCATCCTTGGAAAAACTCCGTGAGGACCAGCTTAAAGCAAGAGCCGAAACCGTAGCATTACCGTTGGTATTGATAAATTGTTTCAGATAGGTATTCAGATCCTGGATGGCGCTGTTTTTTTTGCTTGTAGCTTCCATGATAACACTATCGGCTGCATTACGCTGCTTCAGGCTATCCATATCCGCCATTGTCCTTTCCACCTCATAATTCTTTCTTCCGAAGATCGTGATCAGGTCCTTCAGCTGACGGGTAGCTTCGGAACCGGTTACTTCGTAAAATTCATCCTTTTTGGCCAGATCGACATTCACTTTTATCTCCGGAACGTCATTCACCAGGGGTATGGCGATCACATTATTACCGAACACCAATTCATAAATTTCCTGGTTCCGGGTCAGGGCAGAAAGACTGAAGCTGCCATTTGATCCGGAGACTTTGGCTGAATCAAGGGCTATGGGTTGCTGGTCTTTGCCGTACGGCACTTCCAGTAAATATACTTTTGAAACGGGTCCTTCAAGGCCAGCCAGTTTTTCCGCATTCTTATACGTTCCCGAAACCGTAAAGGTCCCTTTTACTTTCTCATGGCAGGACCAGGAAAAGAACAGGGGTAGGGACATGGTAAACAAAAAAGCTCTTCTTAACATAATTATCAGGTTTCTTTTGTATCAATGATCCAATTTTTCCAATAGTAATTGGTTGGTTACTTTGGGATCGGCCTTTCCTTTGGACAACTTTTTTACCTCTCCGACAAATAAACCAATAAGTCCTTTTTTCCCTTTTTTGTATTCAATTACCTTATCGGGCATTTTCGCCAGGGCCTGTTCCACCCAGGCCGCGATTTCGTCCGTATCCGAACTTTGAATAAGATTCAGGGAAACAGCAATATCGAGGGGGGTCCGGGAAGGCTCTTTTATCAATACCGGAAAGATCCGGGAGGAGGCAATAGAAAAATTCAGTTTATCCTGTTCAACCAATTGTATTAACCCTGCCAGGGTTCCCGGAGTCACCGGGAAATTTTTTAAGGATAACCCCTGATCGTGAAGACTGGATTTAACCGGTCCCAGTAACCAGTTGGCGGCAGCTTTGTAATTACGGGTTTCTTTGATCAGTTCCTCAAAATAATCAGCCGTATCCTTATCATCGGAGATCACCCCTGCATCGTACGGTGTCAACTGGAGGTCCCTGATATATTTTGCCGCCAGTTCTTCGGGCAAGGCCGGAAGGGAGGCTCTGACCTTCTCCAGGAATTCATCGGTTATTACGAAAGGAGGAAGATCTGGATCTGCAAAATACCGGTAATCATTAGCTTCTTCTTTCGAACGAAGGGAGAAGGTGGTCCCTTCCCCTGCATCGAAACTCCTGGTTTCCTGTAAGACAGGAAGTCCTTCATCGACCAAATTCATCAATCTTTTTGCTTCGAAATCGATGGCCCGTCTAACATTACGGATGGAGTTAAGATTTTTTACTTCCACTTTTGTACCCAGCTCCTTAATCCCCTTTAACCGTACCGAAACATTCGCATCACAGCGCATGCTTCCCTCTTCCATATTCCCGTCACAGATCTCCAAAAAACGTAGGATCTTACGCAATTCCGTAAGGTAAACGTAGGCTTCTTCACTACTGTGCAGATCGGGTTCCGTTACAATTTCAATAAGGGGAACACCGGCCCGGTTATAATCCACGCATGTATTTGAAGGATCGACATCATGGAGGCTTTTGCCGGCATCTTCCTCCAGATGGATCCGGTTAAGCTGGATATTCCTTTCTCCTTCGGAAGTCCGGATAGCAACTTTCCCCCCCTTGCAGATCGGCGTGGTATGTTGTGATATCTGATACCCTTTTGGAAGATCCGGGTAAAAATAATTTTTACGGGCGAAATAATTATTCCGTTCTATTTCACAGTGACACGCCAATCCTATTTTGATGGCGAATTCCACCGCTTTTTTATTGAGTTTTGGCAGGGCACCCGGATAACCCAGGGTCACAGGACTAACCTGCGTATTGGGTTTTCCTCCAAAGGCAGCGCTGTCACCGCAAAACAATTTTGTCTCGGTTAATAATTGCGCATGTACTTCCAGGCCTATCACTATTTCGTATGCATCGTAATTGATTGCCATTTGTATTTATACCCTTATTTGAGCAGGGCAAATTTACCATATTCGGGGCGCATTTCCTGACCGGCCTTCAAAATTAAAAGGGGTCGTCCGGGTAGTTTTTCCTACCCGGACGACCCCTTTTGAATGGCCTGCATCTTATTTGGTAACCCCTCCCTAAAGTGGAATTTACAGGTCTGCCGTCTTTAATTTCCGGGGAATCTTTACTTCGATTTCCCGGGATTTACCATCCCGGATCAGGCTGATCTTTAAGCTGGTCTTATCCTTGCTTTCCCGGGCAAGATCCGCCAGGGTAGCGGCATTATTCACTTCCTTTCCGTCAAAGCGGGTAATGATATCGCCTTCTTTAATTCCTGCCTTTTCAGCGGCGGATGCCTCACTGACGTCCAATACCTTTGCGCCTTTCCCCTCTTCGATATCCTGAGCCCTTATACCAAGTCTTGGCCTGTTATTCCCAAACGGACCAAAGGCTTCGCCATAAGCACCCCCCGGCGGGGACATTTTAAAATCAAAATTCTGCCCTTTGGGAACGGCATAATTATAATGAAAGACCCTGTTAACAGGTTTGGATTTTCCGAGGACGGCAGTAGTCTTATTTATTTTACCCTCTCTTTGGTAAGCGAGTGTTATTTTGTCACCGGGTTTATATTGACGAACGGCTTTCGAAAGAGCTTCCGGTCCGGAGATCGTGATTTCATCGACTTTCGTGATAAGATCTCCTGTTTGAAGACCCGCTTTTTCTGCGGCACTCCCTTTCGCTACTTCTTTAATTTTCGCACCTTCCCCCTCTTTTTCTGCATTTCCGGAAGTGACCCCCAAAAGGGCCCTGTTGGTATTCCCGGACCAATTATCACCTCCATAACTTCTGGTCCCACCGTTTTCCCGGAAGGGAGATCCATCAGGAAAACCTGGTACGGCAGGGATGCCATTAATAGCGCCTTCGGGTATTTCTGGCGGTTCGGGGAGTTCAGCCAAATCGGGCATCTCTATCCTGTCCGGCACGGAAGGAACGGAAAAGGTGAAAGTCTTGCCATCCATTATCCTTATCTTCTTTTTGCGAACGGAAACATTGTCATCATTGAATTCAGATGCAGGTTTACCATTGACCAACACCTGCCCGTCTTTGATCTCGACGGTAATTTTGACATCTTTATCACTCTTGCGTTTGATAACGATCTCGTCATACCCGTTGATTTTGTCGCCACTGGTATCCTTGCTGGTCCCTGGGCCAGACATGGTTATATCCTGACCGGATACGCCGGAATGGAGCACCAGCAGAAGGGCCGCCAAGCCCGATAACTTCAAACATCCTGATAATTTCAGGAAATATTTTTTCACTGGATGAATTCCAGTCAAACCTTTAGGGGTATCTATTCTGTATTCAGGGAAATTCGATCTCATCGCCGGTATATTTTTAAAATGAAGGATAAAATGAGCTAATGACCGGCCGGATTCATCATCTACGTCCGGCTTCGTAGATCAAATATAGGGCTTTTCCTGAAATACGAAAAGTTTCGGAAATGTTAAAAATTAATGCGGGTTTCTCACGAAAACCTGGCATACCGGCTACAGTTAAAATCAAGGTTTCTCAAAATCCAGGTTTCTTCAGCGGTTCCAATAATTTCTCCAGTCCATTGGATTTGATTTCGTACATAGTACCCAGAAGCATCCCCAGTTTACCTTTTGGAAACCCTTCCCGCTGGAACCATTCCAGGTAAGAAACAGGCAGGTTACACAAGACCGTTCCTTTGTATTTGCCAAAGGGCATTTTCATATTGACCAGGTCCATAAGGAGTTCCGGGTTGGGCTGTAAGGAAGGATCTTCCATGACGGTATGTATTTAACCGGCAATTTACAGGTAAATTCTATGGATAAATAAGATAATGGAATCTGTATAGTATGGCTGAGTTACAAACCAACGAACACCGGAACAAAGGGAAAAAACAGCGAACCAGGAAATTTAAACTTTCCACAAGGGTCGATCTGACCCCTATGGTGGATCTGGGTTTCCTCCTGATCACCTTTTTTATCTTTACCACCTCGATGACCCGGCCAACTGCCATGCGGCTCCATGTACCGGATGACCGGAGCAATAAAGATTCCTCAGAAACGGCGGCGGGGAAAACACTCAACCTGGTCCTGGGAAGCCATCATACAATCTGGTATTATCCAGGGACCGATCTGCAACATGCGCAGACTGCCGGTCAGCCTTCAGCGTTACGGGAGATCATTATACAGCAGCGTAAAAAAATGGCAGGGCAATATGGCAACGCAGATGAGCTTGTTGTGCTCATTAAGCCCACAAAGGAGGCTTCTTATGGAGAATTAATAAAGGTCCTGGATGAAATGACCATTGGCCAGGTAAAAAGATTTGTGTTGATGGAGCCAGGCCCGGATGAAAAGAAACTGTCCGAAAAGCCTCATTAAATTGATCAGGTGTTGTTTTTTCTGGCAATGGAGAAAAGTAAGATCATTTAAATGATCTGGATGTAGTTTGAAGAGACCCTTTCGATTTTTTGGAGGCAGAATCAGATTTTTTTTTCCTTTTGTATTGTTCTATGAAAGAGGAGACTTCTTTTGCCTCCGTATTACTCATTACTCTACCTGTCATGCAGGCACCTCCAATGTTTTCAGGTGTATAGGTAGCTTTTTTCATATACTCAAATATACAAAATTAAAAGTATAAATATATCAATTTTTGAGCAGCAATTTCATCAATAAACATTCTTTTGCTATGGCCAATTTGTTGGGCTCCAAGCCGTTTATAATAAGGAATTAGTCTGTTTTTTGCTTCAAATGAGATAAAACCGTCCAATCCGGCATCGATAGAAAACTGGCAACATAGAGCAACCATACTCTTTCCAACTCCGGAATATAGAGATATTCCGTGCTTATTAAATGCATTTATTTCCATATTTGCACAATCAAGAAATCCTTTTTGCGGCCTGAAAGCCACAATGCCCTGAATTATATCAGGCTGATTTTCCAAATGGATTTTATATATGATAAATAATTTGGAAATTGAAATAAAATCAAAATGAAATTGGTGCTGATGCTTGCGAATCTCAGAAGTTTTAACAGGTGCAGCCAGTACCGTTTCCTTTTGACCTGTAATATTCAGAGTTATTGCGTTATATAACTTATACGTTTTGTTCACTAACGTAAAAATAAATCATATAATCATTCATGATCGATCATTTTACCAACAACCCCCTGATCCGCTCGATTACCAGCGGCAGGTTACTGGCATCCTGTCCCCCGGCGGTCGCCAATGTCTTTTGTCCCCCGCCGCCGCCCTTGATCAGGGGAGCCGCCTGTTCTTTTATAATAGCGGGAGCCTGAAGATTTTTTACATCGGCCAGTTGATCATCCAGAAGAACTGCAACCGCAGCCTTCCCTTCGATATTGGCGGCCAGTGCTACCAGGTAGCCTGCACCATTCGCACCATCAGCATGTGGTGCGTTGGAGATACCGGCCAAACCGGTCTTCAGATCGAAGCAGAGTTTTTTCAAGGCATCGGCATTATTCACTTCGACTACTTCCCCAATAAAACGTATTCCGTTAATGGTCTGTATTTTCTGCAACAATTGCTGAGAAAGTGCTGCCAGATCACGGGCTTCTGCCTTCTCCAGTTTTTTCTTCAGCTCGGCATTTTCCGTTACCAGACTTTCCACTGATTTCTGCAGTTCTTTGGGATTTTTTAGCGTTTCCCGAATATGATGGATCTGGGCGAGCTGACCGGCAACATAAAGTTCAGCTGCCTTGCCGCTCAACGCTTCGATACGGCGCACTCCCGCAGCTACTGCGCTTTCATGGCGGAATTTAAAAAGTCCCAATTCGCCTGTTGCACCGACATGGGTACCGCCGCATAATTCAACGGAGTAGTTGTGATCGATGATCACCACTCTTACCATGTCACCGTATTTTTCACCGAACAAGGCCATGGCCCCTAATTTCAACGCCTCTGTCTTCGGCAGTTCCCTGGTGATAACAGGGATATTCTCCCGGATCTTTTCATTTACCAGTTCCTCGACAGCAACAATTTCTTCCTCCGTCATCCTCGCAAAATGAGAAAAATCGAAGCGCAGCTGTTCATCATTAACCATTGATCCTTTTTGTGCCACATGTGTTCCCAGGACCTTGCGCAGGGCTGCATGCAACAAATGGGTCGCTGAATGATGAACGGCCGTGGCCTTTCGCCGGGCGGGATTCACCTTTGCCAGCAGATTCGCCTCCAGGTCGGAAGGAAGTTTCTCAGTATAATGAACGATCAGCTCGTTTTCTTTTTTTGTGTCGATCACCGGTATGGTCTCCTCTCCCGATTGCAAGATACCGGTATCGCCTACCTGACCCCCGCTTTCCGCATAAAAAGGAGTCGCTTCCAGAACCAGTTGCCAGGACTCCTTTCCTTTGGCCTTGATCTTCCGGTATTTGACAATTTTTGTGTTCATTTGCAGGAGCTCGTACCCCACAAATTCCAAAAGTGGGTTGTCGATGAGGACCACCCAGTCTTCCGAATCCAGGATAGTGGCCGCACGGGATCGGGTCTTTTGCTCCTGTAAAGCAGTATTATACCCATGCATATCCACCGTCCATCCGATTTCCTTTGCCATCAGTTCCGTGAGATCGATGGGAAATCCGAATGTATCCTTGAGCTCAAAGGCAAATGCCGCATCGACCGATTTCGAAAGGTCATTATTGCTCTTTATATATCCATTGAACCGCTCAATGCCCGATGCCAGGGTCCTTAGAAAGGCGTCTTCTTCTTCTTTCACCACCTTGCTCACAAAATCGACCTGTTGCTGCAATTCCGGGAATACCCCGGCGAATTGTTCGGCCAGTACCGGCATCAGTTGGAAAAGGAGCGGTTGATTATAATCCAGGCAGGAGCTGTAATAACGGACAGCCCTTCGAAGGATCCTCCTGATCACATAGCCCGCTTCCGTATTCGAAGGCAGCTGGCCATCGGCAATGGCAAAGGCGATGGCACGGATATGATCGGCAATGACGCGAAAGGCGACCGACTGCTGGCTGTCGGAGGCTTCATACTTTTTCTTCGTAATATTTTCAACCACCGCAATCGTTCTGGTAAAAAGATCGGTATCGTAGTTTGAGGTTTTCTCCTGCAGTACCCGGACAAGTCTTTCCAGGCCCATCCCCGTATCGACATGCCGGGCGGGAAGGAGTTCCAGACCACCATCCTTCAGGCGATTGAATTGAATAAATACATTGTTCCAGATTTCGATCACCTGGGGATGGTCCCTATTCACCAGCCCGGCCCCGTCTTTCATTTTCCTTTCCGCATCCGGTCTGCAATCCACGTGTATTTCCGTACAGGGTCCGCAGGGTCCGGTATCTCCCATCTCCCAGAAATTATCCTTTTTATTGCCCATCAGTATCCGGGCCGGGTCAATCCATTTTTTCCATTCCTCGATAGCTTCCGTATCACGGGGAAGCTTATCCTTTTCGTCACCTTCAAATACGGTGATATATAATCTATCCTTGGGGATCCGGTAGACCTCCGTTAGCAATTCCCAGCTCCAGGCAATGGCCTCGGTTTTAAAGTAACCGTCTGCCGGCCGGGCAGGATCGCCAAAGCTCCAGTTGCCCAACATTTCGAACATCGTATGATGGTAAGTATCCACCCCCACTTCTTCCAGGTCATTGTGCTTCCCGCTCACCCGCAGACATTTCTGGGTATCGGCCACCCGGGAATAAGGCGCCTTTTGATTGCCGAGAAAATAATCTTTAAACTGGTTCATCCCGGCATTGGTAAATTTAAGCGTTGGGTCATTCTTCACAACTATGGGTGCGGAGGGAACGATTGTATGTCCTTTCGATACGAAAAATTCAAGGAATTTCCTTCTTATTTCGGCACTGGTCATCATAAACGGAACAATCTTTGGTTGTTATTTGGTTTGCACCAATTATATTTGTACGCTTAGTTTAATTTAAAAGCCGTGCAAAGGTACACCAAAACGAGCTGTTTTACCGATCCGCATCTGTAAGAAGGCCCGAAGAAGGAGACCAGGCATTAAAACCGGCATTGAACCTGGCACGATCCGACCTTTGTAAAGGCCTGTTTGCGGATGAAAAAGATCAAATATTACTATAATACCAATACGCTCCGTTACGAAAAGCTGGAGACGCCCCTGCGGGTTACCCTGCTGCGCGTATTGGGTTTTTTATCGGCCGCTGTAGTGACGGCACTGATCCTTGTCTCCGCTGCCTATAAATATTTTCCTTCCGCCAATGAGAAGAGGCTCATGAAAAGAAATGAAGCCCTGAATGACAATTATTACGTCCTCAATGAAAAAGTGCAAAAGCTCCAGGGCCAGATGAGTGAGCTGGAAAAAAGGGATAATAATGTTTACCGTGCGATTTTTGAAGCCTCCCCGATTCCTGACAGCGCCCGCGCCAAGGCGGAAGAACAGGAAAAAGAGATACGGCTGGTACAGGGAATGGACCAGGAAGATCTTTATTCCTCGATCGCTACTACGCTGAACAAACTCAGCGCCAGGATGTCGTCCCAAACAAAATCCTACGCCCAGATAGATGGCTTCATAAAAAATAAGGAACAACTGCTGGCCAGTACGCCTGCTATTCAGCCGGTCAGTAATAAAGACCTTCGCAGGTTGGCTTCCGGTTACGGATACCGGATCGACCCGGTATATAAAACTACAAAATTTCATGCCGGGCTCGACTTTGCTGCCCCGCAGGGAACCCCCATCTATGCCACGGCGAACGGAACGGTCGAAGTGGCCGGAAATACAGGCAACGGATATGGGAACCATGTAGTCATCAATCATGGCTACGGTTACGGGACACTTTATGGCCATATGTTCCGCGTAAAAGCCCGTGCAGGTCAGAAGGTCAAACGGGGGGAGATCATTGGTTATGTAGGAAGTACCGGAAAAAGCACGGGTCCCCATTGCCATTATGAAGTACACCGTAACGGGGATCCTGTAGACCCGGTCTATTATTTCTATAATGATATTACCCCGGAACAATATGACCGGTTGCTGAAGCTTGCAGCATCCAGCAATCAAAGTTTTGATTAATCCTGCGTAACTTCACAAAAAGCCCCTTTGAGGCATCAAATAAAGGAACGATTTTTGTCCACGCATTGACGAATGAAGCAGCCATTAGCCCAGATAGCCTTTGATTTTTTTTCACAGGAGGAGCAGACGCCCCCTCCTGTGCAACCGGCTGCTTCTCAGCCCTTACCGCCCGCTGAAGATGGAGGGCAAATACCCCTTTCTCCGGAAAAAGGGCAGCAGGAGGGTTATGCTTCGGGAGTTGTTTTCCGCGTTAAATCGTTGAAAAAAGCTCCGGCTCCGCCTCCGGAACAAGTGGTCGAATCGCAGCCAGTTGATAAGCCGGCAGATACACTCATCCAGGCAGCATCAGACATACCGGCAAGTACAGATCCTGAGGGAGTTACGGTAGCCGAAGAACCGGTACCATCAGCCCAGGCAGTTGCTGAGACAGCCGTTGAGGAAGTCCCGGAAAAACCATTCAAATCCAGACGGGGACGTAAGTCATTAAAACAGGCCACCGCCGAAGCTGATCTGATAGAAATACCCGTTGATGAAGTCCTGTTCCGTAAACAATATTATACGATGGGGGAAGTCGCCGACATGTTCCGGGTCAATCAATCCCTGCTGCGTTTTTGGGAGACAGAATTCGATGTGCTGAAACCCCGGAAAAATAAAAAAGGAGATCGTTATTTCCGGCCTGCCGATATTAAGAGTCTTCATCTGATCTATCATTTGCTCAGGCAGCGTAAATACACCATCGAAGGAGCAAAGGAATTTTTAAAAAACAACAAAAAATCAGAGAATCGCTTTGATGCTATTCAGCGTCTCCAGGAGGTCAAAGCTTTTTTGCTGGAATGGAAAGCACAGTTATGAAACATATCTTCCTCATCGCTATTATAATCGGGTTAGGTATCCTCACCAGGGCTGAAACCGAATACGAAGTATCCGGAAATGGCAGCAGCAAGGTCCTGAAAGGATTGATCAGCAGAGATCTTCTTTCAGGAGATACGGCATTCAAATGGTTTTCCGAGAATCAAAAGGGGTATACTCCTCCTCCCGGGGAGGTGGCTGTCTTAGCAGCAAAAGGCATCCAGGTCAGGTTCCTGGTTTTTGGCGGAACCTGGTCTCCTGATACCCGTTATCTTCTGCCTAAATTCTTTTCTCTTCTCGACGCTGCTTCTATTCCCGGAAAACAGGTTACCCTGATCGGGGTCGATAGGGACAAACATGCTGCTGATCATTTAGCCGAAGATCTGCATATTACCCGTCTTCCCACCTTTATAGTACTGAAAGACGGCAAGGAAATCGGAAGAGTTGAAGAGTTGGGCAAGACCGGGCAATGGGAAAAAGAGATTGCCGGGATTGTTTCCGGCTCCAATTAAGAGTCAAGGGGTTCACCGGCGTTACCTGCAGCATCGTCTGTCCTATCGCGGCTTCGGGGATCCCCGATAATGTTAATATCTGTACTGGCTCCGGCAATACTGACTCCCATGGTTTCCAACAGACGAAGCGTATCCAGGTTTACCTGCTGTTTGATCCCGTTGAATTCTTCTTGTGTTATTTGTGAGGTGAAATAATCAACGCTAATGAGAAAGGCCGTTCCGGAAATATCATTCAGAAAAGCCGTGCTGTTCTCTACTTTGTCTTTTTTCAAAATATCCCTGATCTCCCGGATCAGCTTATCGAGCTGAGGGGAAGTGGTAGAAAGCCCTAATTCCAACCTGAGTTCCCCTTTCCGCTGGGTTCTCAGGCTAAGGTTATCTACTATACTGTCGACCATTTGTTTGTTGGGAACCGTGACATAGGTCTTTTGGTCAGTACGGATACGGGTGCTCCGCAGTCCTATCCTTTCCACTGTGCCGGAAATATTATTTACTTTCAACACATCCCCGGCGGTAAATGGTTTATCGAAAAAGATAATAAAGGAGGCGATCAGGTTCTCGATGCTTTCCTTGGCAGCCAGGGCAACAGCGGCACCGGCCAGCCCGAGAGAAGCTAATATGCTGGTGACGTTCACACCGAACGCCGAATGGAGGATCATGAGGATACCGATGATCCCGATCAGCACTTTCAGGAAATCACGGATAAAAACGATCATCTGGTTATTCCTGGGACCACCGTCAGCACGGGCTTTACGACGAAGCACGATCGAAATGAAATCCACCATTCTTAATAAGAGCCAGATAAAACTGATGACGATGATGGTAGTCGCCAATGCATGCGTAATATCTTTGAGACTGACCTCGTTAATATCGAAATTCAATTCTTCCGGAAAACTCAGTTTTTTTATAGAAGAGATCGAAACAAAAACGACCAGGAACGTGCCAATAGGGCCAACTACCAGGTCTACAAAAGAGGATTTATCGATCCCGGTATTAACACGTCGGATAAACCGGAATATCGTGTGAGCGATCAGCCGGGAAATAAATCTTTTCAGAATAATGACGAACAGAATGGTAGCCGCTATGATGATGTACCGCTTTAGCGGGTTTCCAAGAATGACCTGGTTCCAGAAATCGTGCATAGGTAAGTGAGATTATCGTACAAAGATATTATACGGGTTTTACATAAATCTCCAATCCTGTTTTCTTTAGTACATAGATCGCGGTGGGGGTTATCCTTATCTTGAGGGCGTCCCTGAAACCTGCCGGAATAGGCTCTTCCTGCAGGTCGAGGGTTCCCAGCTGATATCTGAAAAAATGCTGACGATCCCTTCCCAGCAGACTTTTGTCGATCACGGAAAAATCCTGCCATCCGGTAAGCACGAGATGGGATTTCAGACCGCCGTAATGATCGAAAGCATATACTCCTTTTACTGAATCATATAAATAAACCAGTCCTCCCTGATCACTGATCACTGAAGGATCGGGGGCAGAATCGAATAATTGTCTGAAATCGGCGGTTTGGTCAACCAGGGAGCCGTCGTCTCCTATTCGTTTTAATTTTGCATCGAGTTCGTCGTAGACCCACACATTATTGTCGTAGGACAGGCCGACTGCCTTGGCCTGCAGGATATTCAGCTTTCGCAGATCGATCGTATTGATAATATTCAGGAATCTGTCCAGTTCTATGATCATGGTAAACTCACGATAATAGATCAATAACTTCAAGGGGTTAGTGGCATCGACAGACCAGATCTTTCCATATCTGCGGACTTCGTTGAACACGGCCAGAGAATCCCCGTTTGCATTCACCTTCTTCAACTGGTTTTCCTTACTCAACAAATAAATATTCCCCAGGTTATCTACGGTAAAATCAGAAAGTTCTCCGGCGATCGTCCGGTTAAGAACAAAGCCTGCATTCTCTCCGGGAACCGGGTTCCCGGTCAGGCTGTCCTTTACGGGAACAGATGATTGGGCCTGGCCGTTATTAATGGCCAGGATAAGGAAGAAAAGGCAAATGATATGACGATTCGCTAACATTATTTTATGAGGATGACCGGACTATTTTTTTTGTCATGCCTTCCGTATCCGCCAAAAGGGTCAATTCCCCCAGATCCCCGTCAAACACCGCGTAGGTATTATAACGGATCCAGTCACCAAGGTTGATGTACCGGCTACCCTTATTACTCAATGAAAAATCGATTGGTAAATGACGATGCCCGAATATGAAAAAATCAAAGTGCTGTTTTTCCAGCACTTCCTTACAATAAATGATCAGCCATTCTTTTTCTTCACCCAGGAACTGCTCGTCCAGCTGCCCGGTGACAGCCCTGCTGCTTCTGCTGAGATAATTGGCCAGTCCAACCCCAACTGCCGGAGGAAGAATGCCGAACAACCATTGGCAAAATTTATTGCGGAATACTTTTTTTAGGAATTTATACCCATGATCTCCCGGTCCCAGGCCATCACCATGGCCGATGAGAAATTTTTTTCCGTTCCATTCGAATACCTTGGGTTCGTGATATACCGGCACATGCAATTCCTGTTCAAAATAACCACTCATCCACATATCGTGGTTGCCTGTAAAAAAATGGACCGGAATGCCGGCATCGGTGATCTCTGCCATTTTCCCCAATATACGGGTATATCCTTTAGGGACGACCGTCCTGTATTCATACCAGAAATCGAAAAGGTCTCCTACGATAAAAATTTCAGCTGCATCTTTTCGGACCCCTTCGAGGAAATCAACAATATGTTTTTCACGTGCCAGACTGGTAGCATGATCAGGAGCACCCAGGTGAAAATCCGAGAGAAAATATATTTTTTTTCCGGGAGGAACTTGCATCGCGTAAAGATAGTTCAGGAATTACGATCGACAAGGAAAAGATAAACCTCCTTCGGACCATGCACACCTACTACAAGGGTCTTCTCTATATCTGCAGTCCGGCTGGGGCCACTGGCAAAAGTGATCAGGGAGGGGAGATGATGCTGATACTTTTCTTTTAGGGCTACTAATCCATCTTTAATATCATACACCAATTGGTCCGTATAGGCGATACAGATGTGAACGGGGGCATAAACACTGACGGTGCGTCCGCTGGGACCGGCCGCGCTCATTACGATGCTTCCCGTCCTGGCCACCAGCCCTTCACAAGTAGTGATAGCCGCATCACAGGAGGCCAGGGAATTCCATGAGAAATTGTCGAAATCATGCTCCCTGAGTATAGTCTTCAATTTTTCTTCCTGGCAGACTATCTTTTTCCATTTCTGTAATTCTGTTAATGCCTTCAGTTGAGTGGACAGTTCCTGATGGTCCATACAAAAAATGAATTTGCCGGACAGCCTGGTGAACTGTTCGGCAAATTCAATTTCAGGATCCTGCGTTGCAGGTTGAAAAACAGAATGATTTCCCTCGCTTTGGGGAAAAGGAAGAGGCGTTGATTGACTCAACGCCTGCCTTATCTTTTTAAGAATATTTTCTTTCGAGGACGATATGTTCATTTTACTTCACTTCTTCTGTTGCAGGAGGAATGATAATGACCGGTGAAGGAATACCGTTACCTGCAACCAGGTGGTGATCCTCTTCATGATCGGTAACATCCAAGGCCCTTTTCTCTTCATACGGGCGTTTCCCGATAAGAGCTTCCACATCGCTCTGGAACAACACTTCTTTTACCAGCAGCGCCTCGGCCAGCATTTTTACTTCCTTGGTCTTTTCGGTCAGCAGCACTTTGGTCGCTTCATAGGCTTTGTCGATCAGTTTGCGAACCTCTTCGTCAATTATTTTAGAGGTCTCTTCCGAATAGGGTTTTGTAAAGGAATTTTCTGCCGCTGGGTCATAGAAGCTCACCTTGCCAACCTTTTCATTCATTCCATAAACGGTTATCATCGAATAGGCGATCCGCGTGACCTGCTGCAGGTCATTTTGAGCCCCGGTCGAAATTTTTCCGAAATTCAGGTCTTCGCTTGCCCGGCCGCCAAGGGTCATGCAGATCTGTTCGAAAAGCTGATCAACATTATACAAATATTGTTCTTTCGGGGTGTATTGTGCATATCCCAGTGCCGCTACTCCTCTGGGAACGATGGTAACTTTCAACAGGGGATAAGCATGCTCCAGGTACCAGCCACAAATGGCGTGTCCTGCTTCATGATAAGCAATTATCTTCTTTTCCTCCGGAGAAATGATCTTGTTCTTCTTTTCCAACCCACCGATAACCCGGTCAACGGCATCCTGGAAGTCTTCCATTTCTACGTTATCCTTCCCTTTTCTCGCTGCGATCAGGGCTGCTTCGTTACAGACATTGGCGATATCAGCTCCGGCAAAACCCGGTGTCTGCTCTGCCAGTTTATGAATATCCAGTTTGCTGGAAATTTTAATGGGTTTTAAATGTACTTTAAAGATGGCTTCGCGTCCTTTCAGATCGGGTTTGTCAATAGAGATCTGCCTGTCGAAACGACCCGGGCGTAACAGGGCCGTATCCAATACATCCGGCCGGTTGGTAGCCGCAAGGACAATAATCCCGCTATCGCCGCCAAAACCATCCATTTCCACCAGTAACTGGTTCAGGGTGCTTTCTCTTTCATCATTACTCATTATAGCATTCTTTCCCCTTGCACGGCCAATAGCATCGATTTCGTCGATAAAAATGATACATGGGGCTTTTTCCCGGGCTTGTTTGAAAAGATCCCTGACGCGGCTGGCTCCGACACCTACGAATAATTCAACAAAGTCACTGCCGCTCATGGAGAAAAATGGCACCTGCGCCTCTCCGGCCATTGCTTTTGCCAGTAAGGTCTTACCCGTTCCCGGAGGACCTACCAGGAGGGCTCCCTTGGGGATCTTGCCCCCGAGTGCAGTATATTTCTTGGGATTCTTTAAAAAATCAACGATTTCCATGACTTCCACCTTAGCCTCATCGAGACCGGCTACATCATTAAACGTGATCGTTACTTTTGTACCCTTATCAAATAAGGTAGCCTTGGATTTGCCGATATTAAAAATACCGCCGGGACCGCCACTGCCGGCCTGTCCGCCCATTTTACGCATCAGCATGACCCATATGAGTACGATGATCAGCAAGGGAAGAAGGAAATTCAGCAACGGGCCGAACCATTCCCCTTCGGATTTTGAATTAACGGCTACTTCCAGCTGTGGATTCTTAACAAAATAATCCCGTAACATTTTTTCATAATCCTTTACATCCGTCACCTTGAACTCAAACTGGGGACCATCCTTGCTTACGCCTCCCGGCCAATTGTTCTTATTCAGTTTACCGCTGTAAAAGGATTTATTAAGACTATCCTTCTTTATATAGACTCTTACCAGTTGTTTGTTGGATACCAGGTCGATCTTTTCCACATCCCCGTTCGCCAACATATCTTTCCTGAAATTCAGTTCATCCACCGGGCGGGCATCGGGCGAAAAGCTACCATACAGGTTAAAGCCGATCAAAACGGCCGCTATTATCCCCCAAATCCAATAAATGCTGAACTTTGGCCCTTTTCTTGACCCATTATCATCATCTCCCCTGGGTCTGAACCTTGGAAAGCTGTTTTTATCGCTTTGTTTCAAATCTTCCTGTGGCATATTAGTACTTGTCCGTGTTGTTTTCTATTAGTAATAAAAAATATAGCGTAAAAATGTTCAAAAAAACTATTCAAACGACTAAATATACTGTTAAATTGCTGAGAAAGGGCCTTTTCTAGGGTTCATGTTCCTCCTGGGGGGCGTCGCTCCACAAATCCTCCAGCTTATAAAAACGACGATTTTCCGGTACCATGACATGAACCACTACATTTACGTAATCGATCAGTACCCATTGGAGGGTTTGTTTTCCTTCATGTTTATAGGGGAGTTCGCCGCAGTTATTCTTTACTTCGAATTCCACGGAATCGGCAATTGCTTTTACCTGCGTACCACTGCCGCCTTCGCAAATAATAAAGAAATCTGCTACGGCTTCGGGTATCTTCCGAAGGTCGATCGAGAGAATATTGGCACCTTTTTTCTCCTGAATAGCGTGGATGATGGTTTTAAAAATTTTCGAATTCCTCGTTAATCTTGCTACACTTGTGCGTTTCCGGGTAGCTAACATAGAAAGCTGTTCCAATAATCAAAACGTTTTTGTGATAAATAGTATATTTTAACGAAAGCAAATCACCAAACCGGGCGGAGCCCGGCAGTGAACAAGGCCATTGGGCCTTGTTCACTGATATTAGAAATATTTCGGCAAAGAATTACATTTTGAAACATTCTTTGCCGAAATTCAAAAATGTGGGCAGGCAGATCTAATTTCGTACTCTTCAAAAATACAATCTTTTGTCCATCGGTCACTCTTTTATTGAATTAGAATCCGTAGATAGTACCAACAACTATGCCATGGCACAGGCTCATGCAGGATTGGCCATACATGGCACACTGTACTTTGCCCATGAGCAATGGGCCGGAAAAGGGCAGCGCGGTAGGGGCTGGATCAGCCAGCCGGGAGATAATATCATCCTTACTGCCCTGCTACAGCCTGTTTCCCTGCCGGTTACACAGCAGTTTTCCCTTAGTGTCGCAGTTGCATTAGCTTGTCATGATCTCTTTAGTCTTTATTCCGGAAAGGAAGAAACCAAAATTAAATGGCCCAATGATCTGTATTGGCGTGACAGAAAGGCAGGCGGGATCCTGATCGAGAACAGTTTTAAGGGAGTCGATTGGCTTTTTGCTATCGCCGGCATAGGAATCAACATCAATCAGGTTCAATTTTCTGAAACCTTGCGCAATCCGGTGTCCTTAAAACAGATCACCGGACGGTCCTTCGATGCCGTCAAACTCGGCCGGGATTTAGGCGCCTGCCTGGACCACCGGTATGAACAATTACTGGCCGGCGGGGCCTCGTCCCAGCTGTCCGAATACAATGTCCGCCTTTATAAAACCGGGAAGACCATCCGGCTCAAAAAAGAGAATGCCGTTTTCGAAACGGTAGTGCATGGGGTTGCCGCTACCGGAGAATTGATCACCCGGGATACCCTTGAAAGAAGATTTTCCTTCGGACAGGTGGAGTGGCTGACCTCATAACACGTTCTTCAGGCCTGTGGCGAAAGATATTGGGCAAATGCATAGCCTTCCTCTCCGGCCGCAGTCCGGATAAGCCACCACTGGTCGTTCGTTTTACTGATCAGGGTCACCACTTCATTATGCGCCGCTTTTCCAACGATGGGCTGATCGGTACCAGGCCCCTTGCGGACATTTAAATTGGAAGATTCCGTTGTTACGGTCGCCTGGCCTCCCGGGGCCATTGCAGCGACATTGATGTTCATCACTACATCCCCTGCCCGAAAATCCGGGTCAAGTTTTCCATATATGCCCCATAACTGGTCCTTCTCCGATCCGGAAGGGGCTTCGCCATCAATATATAATATACTATCCTGCTCCCTGACCTGTAAATTGGCGATACCGAGCGTTTTTGCCGTATCGACAAGTTCTTTATATTTTTCCTGGAGGGCCATATGAACTTTAGTTTATTTGATAGTAAGCTGATTGTCGATCTTTTTGGGTTTAAGCGTATGCAGGCTCATCATCAGCCTGGTCAGTGCAGCTTTATGGATTTCTCCGGTAAGGGTGACAACCCCGTCTTTTACGGTGGCCTTTACGCCCGGATAATCCTTTGTAGCGTCCGCTACACTTTTCGTCAGGGGATCATCTGCGGCAATCACCACCGGTGCAGGTGGCGGGGGTGGCGGAGTGAGCGTGCCATTGTTGATGACTTCTTTTACTCCTTTAATGGTCTTGACCGTTGACTCGAATGAGGACTTGGCGGCCTCATCCTTAAATTCACCGCTAAGTGTGACAACTCCTTTTTCGACGGTAACTATTGCAGCGGAAGCCTCCGGCATTTCTTTTTTCTTTGCTTCTATAGCCGCCTGTATATCGCTGTCTTTCGGGGAGCAGGAAACCAATAAAATACCCGGGATGATAATGACGGTCAATACCCTGACCAGAAGTCGAATGGGTTTGTTCATAATGCTGATTTTAAATGGTGAATAGCTGAATAATTGATGGAAACGGTTCCCTAATCTACCCGGAAAGAGATCTGGCAAATGACGCCAAAACTGGTCACCTTGCCGTCTTTTACATGCGCCTTGATATCTTTCACGTAAACGGAATCGATATTCCTTACCGTTTTGCCCACTTCGGTTACGGCCTGGCGGATGGCATCGTCGGTCCCCTTTTCGGAGGAGGCAATTACTTCTATGACTTTTACGATTGACATATGCTGTACTATTTAGTTCAGGAAAACGGGAACGGCAAGGGTCAGGGTTCCGGATTGCGTAAAGGGGTAATGAGTGTCACGAATGATCCGGCTGCGACGAAATGCAAAAAAGGGAATAGTGAATGAATATAAAGCATTCGTTTGCATATGCCAAATAATAGCCTGGTTTTCGGAGGGAAAACCTGCCAAATGTTTCAAATAAGATGATAAATTATCCCTGCGTCTTCCAGGCTTCTATGATCTCTTCCGTATGCATTTTACTCTTCGGTTTTAGAAATATCTTGCGGATAACCCCTTTCTCATCGATAAGAAAAGTGGTACGATGCAGCCCCATGTATTTGCGGCCGTATAGTTGTTTTTCCCCCCAAACGCCAAATTTATCGATGATGTTATGTTCCGGATCCGTAAGGAGGGTAAAGGGAAGGTCGAATTTGGTTTCAAATTTCTTATGGCTTTTTTCGTCATCGGGACTGATGCCCAGGATGGAGAACCCTTGTTTTTTCAATAAGGCATAATTGTCCCGCAGGTTGCAGGCCTGAACGGTACAGGTTGGCGTATTGTCCTGGGGATAAAAGTATAGTACCACTTTCTTTCCTTTATAGTCGGACAGCGATATCTTTTTTCCATTTTGATCCTTCCCTGTGAAGGCTGGGGCTTTATCGCCTTCCCGAAGAGAAACTTCCCGCCCACCTGAAGGGGGAGTACTCCCCCCAACCCCTAAAGGGGAATAATTGAAATGACTTCTATAGCTATTCATAGATTTTTATGTGTCGAAGGTTTACTTACATTATGCATGTCTGCTTTGTTTTTGTGCCGGATGTCTATTGTTTTCTCTCTCCACCTTTTGGATCTTTTCCTACTCCCCCTTTAGGGGGTTGGGGGGGCTTATCGTATAAAACTATACTTTTTTTCTGCCCGGTTCCCTGCCTCATCTTCAACCGCTATTTTCAACTCATGTTTCCCTGCCTGGCAATGTTCATCGAACTTATAAATATAAGCGAGTCCTTTGTCATTTGTAAAACAAAGCCATTTCCCATCCAGTTCAGCGCGGAAACTCCGGATGGACCCCAGGTTGTCTTTTACAGTAAAGGCAATCCGGGAGGAATGGCTGAGGTTTGCCCCATCCTGGATACCGACAGGAGTGATCACCGGAGCATCGGGATCCTCTACCAGCTGGAAGGTCCCGAATTCCCTGAAACGTGCCGAGGCCCATCCGCCCTGCCACTCGGGTTTCCGGACTTCCTTTTTGTTCCCTGTAAAACGGACCATTACCACCTTGTCTTTTATTTCATTCTGCCAGGTACCGCTGGGGTGGATCCTCACCAATAAAGGTTCCTGCAGAGGAATAAATGGGGCACCGATGGTATGGGCGGCTGAAACAGCTCCCGGTAATGAAAGGACGAAATTGGTGCTGTAACGGATATAGACAGTGTCATACAGACTTTTTTCCCCGATATAAAATGCGCAATCCTTGGTTTCAAAACCGTCAATCATACCCGGAAAACATTTTTTCCCGGCGGTAGTAGCAGCCGGTTCGCCCCCCGGCAATTCCACCGCAGCAAGGTTTCCTTTTTCCGCTGCCACAGGATTGCCCGCTGCAACAGGAATGTCCCCTGGAACAGGACTGTCCGGTGCAACAGGATTGCCTCCCTGATATATTGCCTGGAATTTCAATGCTGAGCTATTGCCATAGGCATCCTTAGCTACAATGCGGATATTATGTGTCTTGCCATCACTCAGATCTATCACGCCGTCTGCAGGCAGGGGAAGAGAGTCTCCGGGTTGAGGGGATTCCGGCTGGGAGCGGAAGGAATGGTAAACAGAAGGAGGTGTGTAACCGGGAAGGCAGGATAAATGCTGGAGGAACGGGCCGCCGGTCTCCCTGGTCTTGTAATCGATATGCGCATTCAGGTACCGGGTATTATTGTAGCTGATCCTGTCCATTTGGAAACCGGTTACCGGCTTGTCATTGTCATAAAGTACAGCCTGAAAAATTCCATTGGGATTGGATGAGCCTGATTGGGTATCAAAAGCCGAGATGGCAAAACTGATCAGGGTGGATGCCGATCTGACCAGACCCGCAGCGATTGAAAAATTTCCACCTTCCCTACGAACGGCAAGTATCCGGGGCGATTGCTCGTAAACACTTTTTGTACGGTCATAGACAGCCAGACGGAGAAAGGTGGGAGGGGTATTATCCGGAACAGGTAATCCGAACAGCAGGGGATTGAGATTGGTATCATCCGCCGTCTTGCGGATCTCAAAATGAACATGTGGTCCCTGCGATCCGCCGGTATTTCCGCTGTAAGCAATCAGATCCCCTTTTTTTACCGGGAAAAGATCAGCTGGAATATCGATATTCAGCATCCACGATTCTCTTTTGTATTGCTGCCGGGAAACATAGGCTGCCAATGCCGGAAAAAACTGGTTCAGATGGGCATATAAGGTCGTATACCCATTGGGATGGTTGATATAAATGGCCTGTCCGAATCCACCGGGTTCTATGTTCACTTTGGCGATATATCCATCGGCCGCGGCAAAGACCGGGAGGTTCTCTTTTTTCTGGGTCCGGATATCCAGGCCCATATGGTAATGGTTGGGACGTAGTTCCCCAAAATTGGCGGCAAGGCTAATGGGTATATTCAAAGGATTACGGAAATAGCCCTTCGGATAATCGGTCGCAGGATACAACTGAGAAAAACAGAACAGCGGGAAAAGCAGGGACAGGAGACAGGCCGGCGCAGCTAAATAGTTCTTTCCCATCATTGGTATTAGATTGTTGAGAATGCAAATCTATTCCACAAATAGGAATTGTAAAGCGATCCTGAACAGAATTGGGAAAACAACAGCATCCGGTATATTAAGTATGCATTAAATAAGCATTAAAATGAACCATATAGTCCTGAACTTGTTTAAAACCAGAGCAGGCAATTTATCGTAAATCAAGATTGGCAAAGCATGATTTGTTGCCTTGAACACCCCTAAACATCTCCTGAACAATTTCTGATCGCCTGGAAAAGCGGTTTTTAAAAAAATACTACGAAAAGGGTATGATTTTTTTAGAGTTTGGTACAGCTTTTGGCTAGGTAATATTGTCTAATAATCAGGTGGAAGTGTTCCACCATCAAAAGAGTCGGTTATGAAAGGGTTAAAAGTTAAAAACAAAATGGTGGTTTTTCTGGCGGTTACCGTTGGAGGGGTTGTAGGAATGCTCAAAGGAGAAGAAGCAAAACAGAAATTCGTCTTCCGTATGAGGAGTAAGTATGATAATCGCAGGCTAATGGCGGAACGAAAATCTATTGCCCGTAAAGGGGGCGTTTTGCTCGATGATATTGAGATGGCCTCTTATCACAATAATTAGTTTACAACAATTCGTTCAGGCATGGATAAAATGCCTGAGCAGCCAGTTACGATATTATCTTTCTTTCAGTATATCCAGCCCCGGTCTTAACGACCGGGGTTTTTTGTTATACCAGCCCGGTCTCGACGACCGGGGTTATAGTTATAATCGGGCGGAACCCTGTTCGTGAGCTCAGCTCAAAATTCTTTTCCCGCATCCCTGTAAAAGGCGCCATCTCTGCGGTAAAACCCTTACCTTTGCGCAATTTTATTTTTTATCCACCATGCCTAAAGATTCTTCAATCCGTTCAGTTCTGATCATTGGATCCGGTCCTATTATCATCGGACAAGCTTGTGAATTTGATTATTCCGGCACACAGGCTGCCCGAAGTCTCCGGGAAGAGGGGGTGGAAGTCATCCTTTTTAATTCCAATCCTGCCACGATCATGACCGATCCGATGATGGCAGATAAGGTCTACCTGCTGCCTTTGACGGCGGAAAGTATTGAACAAATCCTGGAAGAGAATAATATAGATGCCGTATTGCCCACTATGGGGGGGCAAACAGCCTTAAATCTGGCAAAAGAAGCCGAGGATCTGGGAATTTGGGAACGTTACAAGGTCAGGCTGATCGGCGTCGATATAAAAGCTATTGATAAAGCGGAAGACAGGGAGAAATTCCGGCAATGGATGATCGAACTGAAAGTACCGGTGGCTGAGGCCAAAACGGCCAACTCCTTTCTGGAAGGAAAGGAATTTGCCCAGGATATCGGGTTCCCCCTGGTTATCCGTCCTTCTTTTACCCTTGGCGGTACCGGCGGAGGTTTTGTCCATGATAAAGATGACCTGGACGAAGCCCTGAACAGGGGTCTCCAGGCTTCACCCATCCATGAAGTGCTGGTTGAAAAAGCAGTACTGGGCTGGAAAGAATTTGAATTGGAACTTTTACGGGACGCGAACGATAATGTGGTAATTATTTGCACGGTGGAGAATTTTGACCCGATGGGCGTTCATACCGGTGATTCCATCACGGTAGCCCCTGCCATGACTCTCAGTGATACAGCCTACCAGCTTATGCGCAACACCGCCATCATGATGATGAGGGACCTTGGTAATTTTGCCGGGGGTTGTAATGTACAGTTCGCACTTAATCCGGCCACTGAAGAGATCATCGCCATCGAGATCAATCCCCGCGTGAGCCGCTCTTCCGCTCTTGCCTCCAAAGCCACGGGATACCCCATCGCTAAAATCGCCGCCAAATTAGCCATCGGCTATAACCTGGATGAATTAAAGAATCAGATCACAGGTACGACTTCCGCTTATTTCGAGCCGGTACAGGACTATGTGATCGTTAAAATTCCCCGATGGAACTTCGATAAGTTCAAAGGAGCCAATGATACGCTCGGGCTGCAAATGAAAAGTGTAGGCGAGGTGATGGCCATCGGCAGAAGTTTTACGGAAGCCGTTCAAAAAGCCTGTCAGAGCCTGGAGAATAACGCAATCGGTCTGGGATATTACGGGAAAAGCCTGATGCACGCCGAAGAATTGCTGGAATACATCAAAACGCCGAAATGGGACCGCATTTTCCGCATCAAAGATGCACTAATGGCCGGCATTTCAGTGGGTACTATTTCCAAAGCCACCAATGGGATCGACCGTTGGTTCCTGTATGAGATCCAGAAGATATGCAACATGGAAAAAGAGCTGACAAAATATAAGATGGATACCCTTCCCTACGAATTGTTGTGGGATGCCAAAAGCATGGGTTTCAGCGATGACCAGATCTGCCATATCATGAACAATGGTACGGAAGACGAACTTTATGAAAAAAGAAAGGCAGCCGGTATTACCAGAACTTTTAAAATGGTGGACACCTGTTCGGCAGAGTTCGAAGCTAAAACCCCATATTTCTATTCGACCTTCGAAAGGGGGCATGCCAGCGAAAGCAAGGTGAGCGACAAAAAGAAGATCATCGTGCTGGGATCCGGGCCAAACCGGATCGGGCAGGGGATTGAATTTGATTACTGCTGTGTACACGGATTACTGGCCATAAAAGAAAGCGGATATGAGGCCATTATGGTGAACTGTAATCCTGAAACAGTTTCTACGGACTTCGATATCGCAGACAAATTATACTTTGAACCGGTTTATTGGGAACATCTCTGGGAAATCATAGAACATGAAAAACCTGATGGGGTGATCGTTCAGTTGGGGGGACAGACAGCCCTGAAACTGGCGGAGCGTCTGCATAAGAAAGGAATCCGGATCATAGGGACCTCTTATGACAGTATGGATATCGCCGAAGACAGGGGCCGTTTCAGCGATATGTTGAAGGAGCTTAGTATTCCCTATCCGGATTACGGAACCGCCTGGGATGTAGACGATGCTGTTGAAGTCGCCAATAAAGTAGGGTATCCTGTCCTGGTGCGGCCAAGTTATGTATTAGGCGGCCAGCGGATGCGGATCGTTATCAATGACGAAGAAGTGGAAAAGGCCGTGGTAAGCCTCCTGAAACACCTTCCAGGCAATAAGATCCTGATCGATCATTTCCTGGATCGTTGCCAGGAAGCAGAAGTGGATGCGATTTTCGATGGTACGAATTTCCATGTAATGGGTGTAATGGAGCATATCGAACCGGCTGGTATTCATAGCGGCGACAGTCACGCCGTATTACCGGTCTTTAATCTTACCCCCCTGGTGGTGACTACCATGGAGCATTATGCAGAAAAGATAGCCAGAGCTCTTAATATCAAAGGGTTGATCAATATTCAATTCGCCATTAAAAATGATAAGGTCTATGTGATCGAAGCGAATCCGAGGGCTTCAAGGACTACCCCGTTCATTGCAAAAGCTTACCAGATCCCCTATCTCAATATAGCCACTAAGGTGATGATCGGCACCAACCAGCTGACAGATTTTAAATTTGAGAAAAAACTCAAAGGATTTGCCATCAAGGAACCGGTATTCAGCTTCAATAAATTCCCCGGAGTTAACAAAGAACTGGGACCGGAAATGAAGTCTACCGGTGAAGCGATCCGCTTCATTAAAGACCTTAGAGATCCTTATTTCCGTCAGTTGTATAAGGACCGGAGCATGTATCTGAGCAAATAGAGCTTTCCAAATAACAATTGGTTAACCCCTTATTTGGGCAGGCAAGGAAATCATGGCCTTTAGTTCCCGTAATTCCATCCTAAATTTGGAATATGGAAGAAATTGAAGTGCCTACCGAACATCTGCATGAAGCTATCCAGGAAAAGGCGGAAGAGAAAAAGGAAAAATGGATCCTTTATGTTGCGCTTTCCACTGCCTTTATGGCCGTACTGGCAGCCGTTGCGGGGTTGCTGGCCGGACATCATGCCAATGAAGCCCTGATCGAAAGGGTCAAGGCTTCCGACCAATGGAGTTTTTACCAATCTAAAAATCTCAAAGAGGAAATGGCCGTCAATACGGACAAGATCCTCCATTCTTTTTCCACTCCCGCCCACCCGGAAACAGAAGATAACAGCAAACTGATTGCCCATTATGAAAAGGATAAGCAGGAGATCAAAAAGACGGCTGAAGAGGCTGAGAAGAATTCTGAAAGACATTTAGGCAAACATGTGCCTCTGGCTGCCGCAGTTACCGCCTTCCAAATCGCCATTGCCATTTCAGCTATTGCCATCCTTACCCGGAAAAAAAGATTATGGTATGGCGGGCTCCTGCTTACGCTGATCGGAATCGTATTTCTCCTGTTGGGAATATTTACCCCCTAACCCCCTGAAGGGGGGACGAATTTCCCGGAAGAACTATAAAAGGCTAAATAAAAAATTAACAATATAAAACTACCATATAAATTCGGGTGTTACCAAACTCCCCCTTCAGGGGGTCGGGGTGGCAAGGATTTTGTAGGGTAAGGGATAAAAATACCCCGTTTATGCTCCTGAACAAACGAATGCTCCTGCTGTCTCTTTCCATGTGTTGGCTGTCCGTAACCATGGCCCAGCTTAAACCCAAAGTCAAATGCCCCGATTTTACCGTGGATATCCTGAACGGAACGGTAAATGGCCTAAAGCCAAACCGAACCTTAAATGAGGTAAAAACAGAGTTTCCCTGCTCTACCAGTGTGGAAGAAGAAGGGACCAATGCAAAATGCGGTGCCGGTGTCTTTTATAAAGACAAAGACATCTTTTTTTATATCAAAAGGAGCTATATCCAAATAGGCCCAAAATTCCAGGGTAAGCTTAGCCTCCCGCTTCTGGGAGCCAAACGCAATAGTTTATTCAAATGGCTGGGAAATCCCAAAATGAAGGATGACCTCTGGGATGCTTTTCAAATGCAGTATGGCTCCTTGGTATTACATTACGATAACGCAGGAGCGAATGGTAAAGTAAAGCTATTCCAATTCAGCACTCTGGGAGTTGAGTTGCTTGATCTTTGCGAGTAGGAAAAATGGCCTCCACCATGGGTAAGGCCAGGTGAAACCAGGTGGTATATTTTTCGGGAAACCGAATCAGGTCGTCCCGGATCTCGTCCAGGGATTTAAAACAATAATTGCTCACTTCTTCCTTATTGGGAAAAATGGACTGATCGTACACACCTGCATATACATGATCGAACTCAAATTCGGTAAGGCCATTCGCAAACGCCGATTTGTAGGTAAAATGGAAGATCTTTTCCAGATCTGTTGTAAAACCAAGTTCCTCCAACAACCGGCGCCTGGCGGCGTCCAGGGTATTTTCCCCCGGTCTTGGGTGACTGCAGCAGGCATTCGTCCACAGGCCGGCACTGTGGTATTTATGCGATGCACGCTGCTGCAACAGCATTTCGCCTTTTTTATTGAATATAAAAATACTGAAAGCCCTGTGTAAAAGGGCTTTGCGGTGAGCTTCCATTTTTTCCAGTACACCGACTGGCTCATCCTGTTCATTTACCAGGATCACTTCCTCCTGCAGCATACGTATTCAGAATAAATTTTAATCCTTAAAACCGCTGGATCTGTGATTTTAATAATTTCCGGGCAAAATGGATTCGGCTTTTAATCGTACCCAAAGGCTCCTGCAGCATTTCTGCAATCTCGTGATATTTGAACCCATCAAAATAAAGAAGGAAGGGATTGCGGAATATTTCCGGCAATTTGTGAATAGCGCCCTGTATATCCTTCACCCGTAAATTTCCTTCCACTGTCCCGGCAACTGCTACCTGGTTGGAATTCAGTAAAAATTCGTTGGGGGTGCTATCGAAAATCGTATTCTGCTTTGCCTTACGCCGGTAATTGTTGATAAAGATATTCCGCATAATGGTGTACAGCCAGGCTTTGATATTTGTACCTACATTATATTTGTCCTTATTGGCTAAGGCCCGGAATAAAGTCTCCTGAAAGAGGTCCTTTGCTGCTTCAGAATCACGGGTTAACGTGATAGCGAAGGGTTTTAGAAACTCCGCATTATTTACCAAAAGCTGGTTGAATTCTAAAGTGGCCATGTCAAATAGTGTTTAATATTCTAACACACAAATTTAAACATAATTGGGTAATAGGACAAATTTAGTGTTTAACGGTTTCGTTAAAAAACTAAAACAAAGATTATCACTTGATTAGAATTTATTTTATCTATGCAAATGTGGTGCCCTTGGTTTACAGAGCAGCTACAAATTCCATAACCCCTGAAAGGGAACGCATAAAGGTCACTCCCGGAGGGATTTTTTTCACTTGGTTTTGGGCAAACTGGCCGGAAATGACAAGAGGTACCTGGGGTATCCGCTGAATGGCCTGGTTAAGGAATTTTTCAAAGACAAAACTGCCGGTAGTAGCAGTCAGGTGGGTATAAAGATAATCGGGGTTCTTGACCTTACAGACGAATTCAATATCCTTTAAAGGCATATCCGAACCCAGGTAAAGCACTTTGGCGCCCCGGCTTTTTAGAAGATAATAAACGTAAAGTATCCCTAACTCATGATACTCTCCTTCCGGCAGGAATAACAATAGTAATTTATTGATCCTGAGTGGTGTGCCGATTCCTTCAATGCCAACAATCAGCTTTTGCCGGATAATATTCGTTACAAGGTGTTCCTGGGCAGGATGAATATGACCGGTCACCCAAAGGATCCCTATCCGGTCGAGAAAAGGGAAGATGATCTGATTGATGGCCGTGTCGATACCTTTGGTCAGTATAAAGTTATCCAATACCTCTTCAAAGAGCTCGATATCAAGGTCTATCATGTGCGCGATCAGTTCATTAACGATCCTTTCACGCTGAGCTTCCTTATCGGAAAGGTAGATAATCTTGCTCTTGAGTTCAGGCTCACTCATTTTGTCGATATGAGAGATCTTAAACCCATATCTGTTAAGCAGGGAAATATTCAGGATCGTCTTTAATTCCTGATTACAGTAATACCGGATATTCGTCCCGGTCCGGTTGGGCTTTATAAAATTGTACCGTTGTTCCCAGATCCGGATGGTATGGGCCTTGATCCCGGACAAATTTTCCAGGTCCTTGATAGTAAAGACATTCATAATATCATTACAATAGGGGTAGCTATTTTGTTTAAGAAATGGAGGTCAATATTTAAACCCCCTAATCCCCTAAAAGGGGGATAATATCCCTGGAAGATTTAGATAAATAAAAAAGAAATTAGAACAGCTGGAAAATTACAGCAATGTATTACGGATCATGCCGGAATCGAGTAGTTTTTGGGTCGCATTCCGGATCTGTGAAGAAGACCCAAGGAGCTCAAGGTGTTTTTCATGATGAAGATCGGTTCCAAGGAGATCGACGTACTTTTTTTTGATCAGGTATTGCGCCAGTTCCAATTGCCCTTTCCCATAGTGCCCCCCCAGGGAAAGAAGGTTCAGCTGGAATAAGCAGCCGGCGTCTTTTAATTGATCATACCAGGCCTTATTGGCACCAAAATAGAGATAACGCTCGGGATGGGCAAGAACAGGCTGGTATCCATTGATCTGCATGTTAAATAAAAGTTCTTTCAGATTGATCGAGGGAACGGCGAAGGAAAGCTCTACCAGGATCAGTTTGTCTTTCAGCGTCAGCAATGGCTCATTATTTTCCAGGGAACGGGTAAAATGATCGTCCATCATATATTCGGCGGCAACAAGGAATTCCACACCGATTTTTTGACGCTCTATTTCAGCGGATACAACCTTATACCCGGCTCTTATAATCTCCGGAGTATTGGGGTACATATCGGCTAAGATATGGGGAGTGGTAATGATCTTCTTGTACCCCAGGCCTGCCAATCCCCTGATCAGCCTGATGGACGTTTCCAGGTCCGGGGCGCCATCATCGATACCCGGAATGAGGTGAGAATGCATATCACAGCATAATTCACCAAAATCGGCGGAATCGTTCTTTTTTTTCCTGAAAAAGGATAGCATAAAGGAAGGAATTAAGGGTGTAGATCCATTTTTTTAAAATCCGCATATACGCGGCGTATTCCTTCCTCCAGACTGATTTTTGCTTTCCACCCCAAATCGTAAAGTTTGTTTACATCCATCAACTTTCTGGGTGTGCCGTCAGGTTTGGTAAGGTCATGTTCTATTTCCCCGGTAAAACCGACAATGCCTTTGATCAGGTTGGCGAGCTCATTGATCTCCAGGTCTTCACCTGTTCCAATATTGATAAAACCTTGCTCATTATATTTTTGCATGAGGAAAACACAGGCATCCGCCAGGTCATCGGCATGGAGAAACTCACGCTTTGGCTTACCTGATCCCCAAAGAAAGACATTAGGTTCGCCTTTTACTTTTGCTTCATGGAACTTGCGGATCAGGGCAGGCAGAACATGCGAATTATTTAAATCATAATTATCATTCGGTCCATAGAGATTGGTCGGCATAACCGAAATAAAATTACAGCCGTATTGGGCGCGATAAGCGTCTGCCATTTTAATACCTGCTATCTTGGCGATAGCATAGGGTTCATTGGTAGGTTCCAGTTCTCCGGTGAGCAGATATTCCTCCTTTAATGGCTGCGGCGCCATTTTAGGATAAATACAGGAAGATCCCAGGAACATCAGCTTTTTTACCTCCGCCCGGTAAGAGGCATCAATAATATTATTCTGGATCATCAGGTTATCATAGAGAAATTCCCCCCGGTAGATATTATTCGCCAGAATACCTCCAACCTTTGCCGCTGCCATAAATACATAGTCCGGCTTCTCTTTTTCGAAAAATTCGCTTACGGCCGCCTGGTTCCTCAGGTCCAGTTCCACTGACGTCCTGAGTAAAAGGTTGGAAAACCCCTCGCTGTTTAATTTTCTGCAGATAGCAGATCCAACCATTCCCCGGTGCCCGGCAACATATATTTTATCAGACTCGTTCATATTTTTCATTTATTCAATACCATTCTTTTCCAACCAGTGTTCCAATACAATGAAAATCCAAATATCCGCCCAACGGATATTCGACTTTCTGTTCAGGTAGGCATGCCAATAGTCAAGCAGGGCCTTTTCCGAAAAATAACTACGGGCGGCCAGGCGGCGGATCTTGTCTTCACAAAACGCCTTTAACTCATGTCTGATCCATCTGTCGTAAGGCAGGACAAAGCCCTGTTTCTTCCTGAATACGATTTCCCTTGGTAATAGATCCCCCATAGACTCCACTAATAAGGATTTAGGGTAAGTGGGAAGCTTATAGGAATCCGGAATATTCAATACATATTCCAACAGATCATGATCAAAAAAGGGTTCTCTTAATTCAAGTGAAGACGCCATTGCCATCTGGTCCGCATCTTTCAACAAAACATTTTGCGTATACCCCAGGTACTCTGCAATCGAGACCTGACTTAGCCAATCAAAACGGGAGATATCCGATTGTTTGCTACGAAGGTCTTTTTCCAGGGTCATTCCATCTCCCATCTTCCCTCCAGGTACAAGCCTGTTTATATTACCCGGGGGTTGGATCTGCCGGAAGGCCGGATATATATCTGCTATATCCGAAGAACGCGCATCCAGGAATTGTTTTAACCGCAGATGCTTTTGGTCCGACCCGGGCAAAAAAGCTCCTGCGGTTCTTCTTAGCAGTAAGCTATGATCGAAAAAGGCGGCTTTTTTCTTCAACTGATAAAATTGCCGGAATATGGGGTATCCCGCAAATAACTCATCTCCCCCTATTCCGGATAAAGCAACGACGATTCCGTTTTTTCGGATGGCTTTCGAAACAACATAGGTATTCAGCCCGTCGCCGCTGGGACTATCCATGGCATCCAGTGCTTCAGGCAGGCTATCCAAAAAATCGCTGGGCCGCAATAATACCTTCGAATGATTGACGCCGAATTTTTTGGCCACCAATTCCGCATAAGATGACTCATCATATTCCTTTTCTTCAAATGCGATGGTGAAGGCATTGGTGGCCCCTTTACTCACTTCCGACATAATGGCTACCACCAGGCTGGAATCAATCCCTCCTGACAAAAAGGCCCCTAATGGGACATCACTGACCAATCTGCGCTCTATGGATTGATATAAGAGATCACGGATTTTCTTATGGATTTCGGAAACACGGGTTTCTTCAAAAGGCTTTTTAACCTTCGTAATATCCCAATATATATTTTCGGTCAGTTGACCGTCTTTATATAAAAGCCAGGAGCCCGCCCTGACCTGGCATATACCTTCAATGATCGTAAATGGGGCCACCAGGGATTGATATTTCAGGTAATCGGTCAATGCATTCCTGTCCAGTTTCCTGGGAACAAGACCGGATGCAAGCAAAGCGCGTATCTCCGATGCGAATAATAAAGTATCGTCCGTCTTATAATAATATAAAGGTTTAACGCCAAGACGATCCCTGGTCAGGAAAAGGGATTTTTCCCGCTTATCCCAAATGGCCAGGGCAAACATCCCCCGAAGTTTCTCCAGAAAGGCCGGCCCCCATTTTACATAGGCGGCAATGACTACTTCCGTGTCACTTGTAGTAAGGAACGGATAGTCTTTAAGCTGGTCTTTGATCTCCTGGAAATTGTAAATTTCTCCGTTGAAAACCATGACATACCTGCCGGAATTATCGGCAAATGGCTGGTTAGCAGCGGAAGACAGGTCGAGTATGGAAAGCCGGCGATGACCGAGAGCAATGCCGTCTTCTTCAAAAAAACCATCTGCATCCGGGCCCCTGTGAGACATGGCATTATTGACATTCCGTATAATGGCAGACAGCCCCCTGCTATTTACCTTGCTTACTATCCCGGATATTCCACACATTTTGAATTTCCTGCGTTTTAATGTTTTTACTTTGTTGAACTATTTTCTTTTTTCATTTTTCTGAAATTGCCCAAAATCCGAAGGAATTTCCTGAATGAAGGAGTGGTATAGGTTTGGCCATGACCCTGCGGAATTTTATGGCGATCATATTCTTCGAAATTTTTGATCACCTCAGCCAAACCTATGGCAGATCTTTTCAAAATTTCGGCACAGGTGGCGGAAACCGTTTGACCCAGTGTTGGCTTAAAAATAATGGGAAATTTTTCCTGCTTCAGGATTTCACCGGTGTCAATCGTTTTATCCACTTTATGAATCGTATACCCGGTTTCCGGGTTCCCTTCGTAAATCTGCCAGATAACACTCTGTGCATTCTGAAACCGGGGAAGGACTTCCCCGTGAATATTCAGCATGCCATGAACGGGAATGGTAAAAACCTTGGAAGATATATAACTATTACCAAGACTTAAACCCAGATCCGGTTGGCATGCACGCATCAGCTCGATTGTCCGGGAAGAATTTATGCCTGAACTAAGAGCAAAAGGAATTCCCGTTCTTTGGCAGACCGTCTCAATATCTTCTACCTCTTTTCCATCGACAAATCCGTTTGAATACCATTTCCGCATCCTCATGCCGTTTAAGGCTCCCAGAAATCCTATGCTGAAGATTTTTTTAAACTTTTGTTTGTAAAACCTTGGTTTATTTTTTATCACTCTTTCACAATAAATAACCTGGACTACTTCTGCCCGGGTCTCCCCAAGGAGGATGGGCAGACAATAAGCCGCCGTTCCTTTCCTGTTACTGGTCAGTATCACTATTCTCATAAGCCGGGAAAATGATTGTTTTTCTCAGACGCCTTTTTTGAACTGCTGGCAAGGAAATAGAGAATATGTTGCAAAGGCCAGGAAAGAATAATATGATCACGGCGTATCAATAAATTTTCCGGTTCCTCACTTTTATTTTTATTCCGGTCTGTGATATGGCACCCTCTTTGGGCAGAAGCACAACTTCCGAAACCGCTTTGAAAGACTAGCTTTCGCCCGTATTCCGTAAAGTCCGAAAAACGTCCGTAAGGGTAGGCAAAATGATCGGCACTTCCGCATTTGGCCTTTATAGCAGCATGACAACCTGCGATTTCCTCTTCAAGCGCCGCTTGAGGGGTTGCAGCTATATTAATGTGGGATAAAGTATGGGCTCCGATCTCGTGACCTTGCTTTTGCATGAACTCAACCTCCTTCCAGGTCAAAAACTCAACAGGGGGGAAATGCAGCCTCACCCTGGCGAATTCCCCGGCCTTTTCCGGATCTCTCTCATCAATAATGGAGGGGCAAATAAAAAAGCAGGCCTTTGCATTAAAATCATTCAATATGGAAGCCGCAGCCAGATTATTTTTTAAGCCATCATCAGAGCTTATGCATATATAGGGTTTATCAATATCGGATTTTAGTATCCTGTTTACCGCTTCTGAATAGGAAATGAAATGGTGATCGCGGGATAAATATTCCAGCAAAACAGCCAAACTTTTTTCCTCATCCCTGAAAACATGATGTATATACAAAAATTGAATCCGCGGCTTCCGAAAAAGCTCTTTTTGGTCATGCAGCAAACCGAAACCTCCGGCAATCGTACTTAAGGCCAGATCCCTCAGCCTGGAACGGGCAGTAGGCGGCTTATAGACCTTTAATTCCTGATAGGTATCTACAAAATTCATTTTGTTAGGTCTACTCGTATTGGTTCTTGACATGAAAACCTGAATCTTTCAGGATCTTTTCTTTCCTGAATAGTTGTACATCCGCATTCACCATCTCTTTTACCAGCATAGGCAGATCATAGACGGGTTTCCAGCCTAATTTTTCATTTGCTTTGGTGGGATCACCGATCAGCAGATCTACTTCTGTGGGGCGATAATATTTAGGGTCCACTACTACTACTTCTTTTCCTGCAGGAACATTGAAATCCGGGTTCGAGCTGGAGACAACGACCCCGGCCTCTTTTGCTCCGGTACCTTTGAATTCAAGAGTAACGCCTATTTCAGCAAAGGCCATCCGAACAAACTCCCGAACGGGGGTAGTAACGCCCGTGGCAATAACATAATCTTCGGGCTCAGGTTGTTGCAGAATCCTCCACATGGCTTCCACATAATCCTTTGCATGCCCCCAGTCCCGACGGGCATCCAGATTACCTAAAAATATCTTTTCCTGGAAACCAAGACCGATCTTGGCTACCCCTCTTGTGATTTTGCGGGTGACAAATGTTTCCCCGCGTGTTGGGGATTCATGGTTGAACAAAATGCCATTGGTCGCATACATGTTGTATGCTTCCCGGTAATTCACGGTGATCCAATAGGCATAAAGCTTTGCAACGGCATAGGGGGAACGGGGATAAAAAGGCGTCGTTTCACTTTGAGGAACGGCCTGAACCAGGCCATACAATTCAGAGGTGGATGCCTGGTAAATCTTTGTTTTTTTTGTCAGGCCAAGCAAACGTACGGCTTCCAGTATCCTTAACGTTCCAATACCATCCGCATTGGCTGTGTATTCCGGCATTTCAAAACTCACATGCACATGGCTCATGGCAGCCAGGTTGTAAATTTCATCAGGCTGGGTTTCCTGAATGATACGGATCAGGTTGGACGAATCCGTCAGATCGCCATAGTGCAAATGAAAATGTACATTGGATTCATGAGGATCCTGGTAAAGGTGGTCGATCCTGTCCGTGTTAAAAAGAGAGCTCCTCCTTTTTATGCCATGAACAATGTATCCTTTCTTCAATAACAATTCACTTAAGTAGGCGCCGTCCTGTCCCGTAACGCCAGTAATCAATGCGACTTTTGCCATAGTAGTTTACCTGATTATAAATTGAGGAATTTTTCTAAGCGGTTTCATATACAAAGTAAAGAAATAGGGTTGGAGATCGTTCAGTTTCCAGGCTTGCCGGTCTTCTTTATTCGCCCGGAGCCTGTTGCGGAAGGAGGAATTACTCATTCCCCCGGCCCGCATCTTAACGATAACGCGGGGAATATAATGTGCAGGGATACCATGCTTCAGCAATATCCGGAGCATAATCTCGTAATCTGCAGCCGAACGCAAACTTATATTGAATAGTCCGACCTTATCATAGATTTCTTTGCGTACGAAAAAAGTGGGATGAGGCGGCATCCATCCATAATAAAAATTCTTCTTATCGAATACTCCTGTTCGCCAGGTGCGAATTACCTTATTCAGATCATCCTGCTGAACATATTGAAGATCGGCATAAACCGTTTTTACATCCGGATCCTCAAATACTTCTGCAACCAGAGAAATAATGCCAGAGTCCATGTAAATATCATCAGAATTCAGGATACCGACCACTTCGCCTGTTGCCAGAGAGATTCCTTTATTCATGGCGTCGTAAATCCCTTTATCCTTTTCAGACACGACTTTGGTGATATGCGGAAAACCCCTGATAATGGCCAGGGTATCATCCGTAGACCTGCCGTCCACGATAATATGCTCAATATCCGGATGATCCTGTCCCTGGATACAGACAAGCGTATCATTTAAGGTAGCCGCGCTGTTATAAGTTGCCGTGATAATAGAAATCTTCATTTCAGGGTATTCAATGCCAATGGTATAAAATGAACAAAAAGGAAAATACGGAAAAGGCAAGGGCAATCAAGGTCAGCCACAATACCGGCGATGAACTTCTGTCACCGGGTAAGATCTGCTGAACCGGGGATGAATGGTTCCGGTCTTCCTGTCCCGTTGCTTCTGTCCGGATAGCCACCGCAACGGCAAGTCCCCCCGCATGGGAAATGGACAACCGGAATCCCGGATGAACGGGTCTGCCATCCGGCAAATGATCGATTTCGATTGAATTAAACGCCCTGTTCCGATACTGCCCGTTTGCTTTAACGATCGCTTCCTTGGATGCGAACAAACCGGTTAAGGAAGCGTAAGGGTCAGGCTGAAGAATACAATAAGCAATTTCTGCAGAAGTAAAATTCATTTTATAAAATTCCTCTTTTCGAAAATCGTTGGTTTCCGGCATAGCCGAGAGCTGTTCTATATCGATACCGATGCCAGATCCGGTAAGAGGATAGGCAGGTTGGCTATTTATAACAGTACTGTTTTGCATTTGCCCATTTCCGGGATTTCCCCGTATAAGGTCTCCAAAATTCCTGATTAAGGTATAATTCTCGACGGTTACACCTGATTCCGCCAGCCGGGCATACATCCGGTGAAGCAGTATAGAACTCTGCAAGGCAGAGCGATCGATGACCGTATCCCCATCAATCTGTTGGGGAGGTATTTTTATAAAAACCGAAATAATCTCTTTGATCTTCTCTTCCATACTTCTAAAATCCTTTTAAACAGCTTTGGCAAATATATCCTTCTTTTCCCTCTGGAGTGATACAACGGGAAAATCCGGTATCACTCAGGTCTTCTTTTAATAACTTAGTACACTTGAAGCAGGTAATATCCTGCATCAGGTACGGATGATGTTTTGCGCGGTAGGATTCCAGTCTTTCTTTCAATTCTTTCAAAAACCGTGCTGCAGATTTGCCTTCCGTTACCCGGTGATCAAAAGTCAGGCTCAGGTTAAACCGTTGCAATTTCTCATCGATGGAGGATATGCCCAGAATTGCACTGTTCATTTTATTGACCAGCGGCCGAAAAAAGCCGACTCCTTCAGAGGAGAGGTCCGTTATCGTAAAAGTAATATCCGTCAGATCCTCCAATAGTAAGGTATCTTCCAGGTAACTCCCGGACAGACGCATGATCGTTTCTTCTATTTCGGAGATCTTTTTTTGAGAAGCTTCAACGATCTTCAATACTTTCAACCCTTTATCGATATCGATGGCAAATCCGGTATTTACTTCCTTATAGACCGCAATAGCCTCACCGGTGAAATAAGCATTCAAAAGTGGGTAGTCTTGCAACAGCCGGGATACCTCATATATGATTACCGGCAACAGGGAATCTTTCAGATATTTCAGAGATCGGTTTACATGGACGAATAATCCCTCCGTTTCTACATGCGTATGGATGGTACTGGTAAGGCCGGTAGCCTGAACTTCTCCCAGGTATTCAATTTCTCTTTTCTTCCCTGAAGTTAGTTTCTGAAGAGTCACCCTGGCAGGATCTGCAGGAAGCGGAGCCAGTCGAAGCGACTTGTTAGGGGCGACCACCGGAGGCGTCCCCGTTTTTCCTGGTTTCACTTCTGCTTGCGCTCCTGCCCTCTCCTCAGGCTCAAGGAACTGCAGTACATCGTTCTTGCTAACCAGATCCCTTCCCGCAAATACAGACCGCTCGACCCCGGATGCTTCCAGAAGACGGGACGCTTCGGTGGAAAAAAGGGTCTCTCCTTCCCAAAAAGGTAAGGTTTGATCGTAAAATCCTCCCGAAGATAGTTTTTCCGCCGGGATAGACTTTGCAGCAATATCAGGTTTTGCAGGAATAGCAGGTTTTGCAGGAATAGCCGGTGAAGGAAGGACGGCCGTTTCGTCAGCTCCGCTATAAATTCTTGCCACCACTTCATTTACTTCATAGTCCCGGTCTTTCTCACACAGATATTGTACATATCCATCCATTTCCGCTTCAACATCATAAGTCGTCTTGGATGTCTCAAATACGAGGAGGCAATCGCCTTTTTTTACCGGTTGCCCGGTAGAGAAAGTCATTTCTACCACCGTGAGGCTCGTATCATTGACAGCCAGCAGGGGAACTTGTATTTCCTGTAATAATGCCATTAACGAAAGGTTTCTTTGATTTCCTGCAGGATCCGGCCCTTGTCAGGTAATATACTGTTTTCCAATGATTTAACGGATGGAATGGGAACGGGATGGGCGGCAATCCGCCTGGTCTTTATCTTATGTTCGGTATGTTCGGTCACAGACGCGATCAGCTCGCTGCCTATGCCTGCGTAGCCGCTGCCTTCCTCGATCACCAACAGGCGGCTTGTCCGGTTCACTGATCCTGCAATAAGGTCTACCGGTAATTGAGAAATCAGGGAAGGAATGATCAGTTCAGGTTTGTGGTCGGTCTCAGCAAATATCTGATCCAATATTCCCGCTACCAGGTCCGCCATGCCTCCGTAAGCCACGATGGTCAATGTTGGAACGGACACTGCCGGTCTGATGCGGACAACCGGATAGATATCTCCGTTACATTCATAGATGAAATTTTTCAACGGGTGATGTAATACCTTTTTTCCATAATCCGTCTTGTTCTCTATTACGATCACCGGGTGCTGTTCAGCATAGACAGACTGATAAAGGATGGTAGGGTCCAAAAACGTATTCAATGCTACGGTCTTTACATTATCGATCCCCACTAAAAATTTATCCAATGTTTGCGAATGGGTAGGTCCATATCCTCTCCGCCCCCCCATCGGAGTGCGGATAACCACAGGGCAATTGACCTTTTTATTGAACATATGATGGAACTTCGACGCATGATTAACGATCTGATCGAAAGCCAGGGTCATGAAGTCACCGAACATGATCTCGGTAAAAGGTTTAAATCCGTTCAGGGCCAATCCATTTGAAATACCCGTTATCGCCGATTCGGAAATAGGGGTAGAAAACACACGGTCCGGCCGGAGAAAGGACAACTCCTTGGTAACCTTAAAGGCTCCTCCATAAGGAGAATGAATGTCTTCTCCCAGGAATACGACGCGATCGTCCGCCATAATTTTTTCTCTGAAAAACGAATTGATCAGCTCAACCTGCCGCTTCCCTACCGGCTCCAATTTAAGCCATTCGGGATTGGAAGGGCTATCCCGGTATTGATAGTACGTGTCAAGCGGAAGCTCTTCTTCCAAAACAATTTCTTCCACCAGGGAATCGATCTCCTTATCTATGGCTTCCTTGTATAACTGATAATAGGAGGGGGAATCCTGCTTAAAGACATTCAGAAAGTCTTTCTCCTGAAAACGGGCTACATCAGCCGGATCCCGGTCATCGTCACCTTTGGAATGGGCGTTTAACCGGTATGTCTCTACAAGGAAAAAAAAAGGTTTGTTTTCCTTTCTGACATAATCGATAGCATCCTGCGCCTTGTGCAGGAGCGATTCGGGAGACCAGGTATCCCCTTTTTCCGTCTTTATTCCAAAAGCTGCTGCCCTTGCCTGTATATCTCCTGCCAAATTAATATGCTGAGGAGTGGACTGCGCGTAAAAATTATTTTCGCAAACGATCAGCAAGGGAATTTCCCATTTGGAGATAATATTCATGGTCTCATACAAAGCCCCTTCTCCCAGCGTTCCGTCTCCAATGTATACGACCCCTATACCTCCGTTTTGCTTCAGTTTATTGCCCAGGGCATATCCCGCAGCTACCGGAACGATACCTCCCTGAATACCATTGGAAAAAAAATTATTATGACATAAATGCTGGCTGCTGCCTATACCGCCGCAGGTACCGGACCCTTTTCCCAATAGTTCGGCCAGCAGGCCACGCACATCCCCGGTGAAGGCAATATAATGTCCGTGACAACGGTGATTGGAAAAGACAAAATCCTTTTTTTTAAGTTGACCGGCAAAAGCAATGGCAGAAAATTCCTGCCCCACACAGGTATGAACGGTTCCATTTAACCTGCCCTGGGAAAACAGTTCCAGGAATTTCTCTTCAACCTTCCGGATGCGGATAGCTTCTTTGAGAATTTTATGATTGATTGTCGTGGCCTGAGCAGGTTGCATATTTACGTGTCCGTTTACCTAAAAACGGGAAAAAGTTCTAAGCTGAATTTAGTAAATAGTTCTTGTTATAACAGGAACTGCCGGATTACCCTTATAGATCGTATACGGTTGCAGTTCTTTTTCTGCCACCGAATTTATACCCAGGATGCTGTGGGAGCGACAGGTGGTTCCACCTGACACTACCGCCCTGGCGCCTATCCATACCCCATCTTCCAGGATGATCGGGTAAGATTGGAAGTCAAAACTTACCCGGCTATGGTCATGCGTGCCGGTGAGCAAAAGACTACCTTGTGACAGGGTCACATTCTTTCCGATGATCACATCCGAAAGGTTGTCGATCCACACGTCTTCTCCGATCCAGGAATGGTCACCCACCCTCAGTTTCCAGGGATATTTGATATTCACTGCAGGCTTGACCACTACTCCTTTCCCCAATTGGGCACCAAATGATTTCAATAACGCAACTTTGAGTGAAGAAAGTACATTCAACGGATTTTTGAAGAACAGGATATTGATAAAATACCAGGTCACCTGTCTGATACGTGATGCTCCGATATCAATGGTGGTCCTGTAAGACGCATTATCTACCTCTTTGCGGATGGTTATACTCATGCAAATAATTGGATATATTGGCGATGAAGTTCCGGATTTTTCATGAATTGATAAGCATATCGCCAGGCGGCTTGCCCCCAATCGTCAAATTTGGCCTGATCCCATTGCGCCACTTCGTCGATCACCCTGGAAAAAGCGGCCGGATCGGTTAAGGAAAGGTCCCAGCCGGTTTTTTTAGCAGGAAGGCCCAGCCAGGGAGTCTGGTCGCTGATCAGCACAGGCCGGCCGGCCAGTAAGGCTTCAAATATCGAGTGGCCAAAATTCTCTCCGGTGGTGGGAAGCACGAACAAATGGTGCTCCTGAAGGATCGGCATGAGCTGATCATTGCTTTTGGCTCCCCGGTAATCCACCTTTATATTTTTTCCTAACCGTTCCGTCTCCCGCTGGCATTCATTCCAGTACTCCTTGTCCTCGACCGGTCCGATGATCGTTAAAGATACCTCCGCGCTGCAATGCCGAAGCGCTTTCAACAAGAACAAAAGATTCTTGATCGGGACGATCCTGGCAACGAAGACACATTTTACAGCACCTGTCAACTTGGAACAGCTCTGGAAAACCGGTTGATTGGAATTGGGCAGATTATCCGCGATAAGGACTCTGCTCCCCGGAAAATGCCTTTGTATGGCCGCTTTCTCTCTTTCGTTCGTAGCATGGAAAAGTATCCGTTTATGGATGCCCATCCATTTGAAAAGCTTTAAAAATGGGGTCTTTTTCCAAGGTTTGACGGAAAGGGCGCTATCGTATAATGCTCCTCTGGGACAAAGAACGATCTCACTTTTGAGCCTGCCCGTAAATTTCAGCCATAAGGGGTAAACGACAAAAAGCGGGGAGAACAGGTGGTTCAGGTAAACATAGTCCGCGTCCAGGACCTCCATCTCTTTTCTGATCCGGGCAGCCTTTAACCCGGACTTCTCGAGATAGAATACCCTTATATCCGGATGCAGGTTGGTGATCCATCGACCGGAGGGTATTCCATCATAGGGTCTTGTTTCCCCGTGATCGGTATCTGTCGTGAGCACATGAATGGCATAATCGTTTTTCAGGGCAAAGGCAAAATTAACACAGGATTGTATCGGCCCTCCCGCTTTATAGCCGGGTGCGAACCAATCCACTAATACAAGGATCTTCTTTTTTTCCATATTATTTAGCTGTAAAGACCAGGCTGTTGCCACGGGGACCGAGGATGCTTATTCGCGAGGCATAAATATTACTGGCCCCTGAAAGGAGATTTTTATACAGAACAGGCCTGTTCTCCCTGTCGGTTACCGTCTCCGAATCAAGAAAGGAATTGATGTCCTGTATATTCAGCGATTTATCTTCTATTGAAATAATGGATTTACAGGCAGGATCGTTCTGCCGGAAACATTGCGCATTAATTCCTAAAAATGCGCCTTTATAATTTCCTCCCTTTGCAAGAAAGTCAAGCACATTCATTTTATGATAAAAATGAATGTTCCAGATAAGAAGACTCAATCCCGGATTATCCGGGATGGGAGATAAAGCCCCCTGGACATACATATTCATCAGGGAAATATGACCATTGAATTTTCCAATCCGGATGGTTGTCGTGCTGTCGGGATGGTTTGGTGCGATCATGGCCCCGTCGATGCTGATCGTTCCGGAACCCTGCAAATCAAGCGGCACACGGGTTTCCCCTTCCCACCAGCAATCCTTTGCCATAAATCTGGCGTTATTTTCAACCTTGACGTGTTCGAACTGGCCTCCATAACAATACAGAGCCGCGGTGCCGCCCCCTTTCTGTACCAGACGCCCTCCTGAAATATAATTTCCGTCGGTGAAAAATGAATTCTCTTTTTGAACATAAAGATTATCCATTTCCCTTACGGAAAGAGAAGTGTCGGCATGAGAGCAGACCTGGTCAAGATGGGCCTGGGCTCCAGGTTGATCTACCGCCTGAAAAACAATGCCGGCGGGCTGATCTTTGTCCCCGTCTCTTCCGATCTGAAGATCCTGTATGCTTATATAGCTGGGTCCTTTTACCAGGATCATGGCATTTTCAATGTAACGCGCCGGATCTTTTTTTACGAACACAGAAGCATAGATCAATCCGTCCCCGGTCAACTGCATATCCGAACCCGCAGGTATGACCAATGTCTTATCGATCGGATACAAACCCATCCCAAAATGAACGACTGGTCTTTGCCCGCGAAGTCCCGCCGCCTTATTCAGAACATTTTGAATCGCCGCTGCATCCGATCCGGGCGGAACTTCCAGTATCCTGCGGTTTACTTTTGGCGGCGTAACATCCATGCTTTTCAAAAAAGCCTGTGGCGCTGGCTGCACGATAGCCTGACGGTCTCCGTAAGTGTATAATTTTTTGGGGGTGGAGGCTATACGGATAGGGTCCTTATAAGCATAAATATTATGCAGAGACAGCACTTCAAATATCCCCGGGAAGCCGTTTTTGGTGTTCACGCTGAATTTAAAGGTGGTATCTACCGTTGCTGAAAATTGATTCCCCCATAAGGTGAGTTTACCTAAATGATAATATTCTACGGGCAACTGGTGAGGATTAATGATCGTATTATCCTGGAAAATCCTTTTGAAGGGGTTTGAACTGCTGGATTCATCCAGGGAAAAGGCATTGCCGTCCTGCGAATAACAGCCCCGTACCGAATTATAATATCCTTGAATATTATGAAAATCGGTACTCTTTGATCCGGAAAAAAAGGAGCGGTATGCATGATAGCCCCCTCTTGAACATTTGACACCGGCCATACATTGTAAAAATCTGCAATCCCATATCCAGTAATCCAGGGCATTAAATCCGGTAATCTCAATACCCGAACCTGTGCAATTACGGAACGTACATCTTCGGATGGTAATCTCCGAATCATTCGCTCCCGTTACATTTCCCCAGGGGCTTGTACCTCCGCTGATGCCGAACCTGAATCCGCCGGCAAAATCATTATCCGAAATTTCTATGTTCAGAGAAGCAAAGCTCCTGGACTTACCATCATTCCATTTATCCTTCCAATGAATGCCGACTCCTTCCATGTCCTTGCGGTTGTTCGCATCCCAGGTAAACCGGGAAATCTTAAAATAGGCCGATCCGTTTGCCCAAAACATAGTGTCCTTATCGCCTCCTGTCCATTTGATGATAGTGCGTGAAGGATCCTCCCCAATCAGGCTAACCCCTATCTTCCCTTTCAATATCAGGGTGGAAGAAATACAATAGACACCTGCAGGCAGATAGGCCACCATATAGGCTCCCTTACCCATATTAAACCCGGTCGGCGGACAGCTAAGATTATCCAGGGCAAGCTGAATAGCCTTGGTATCATCGTCTTTTCCATTTCCCTTGGCTCCGAATTGGGTTTTTACATTTGCCCAGCTAGGGAAAGGTCCGTTAAATTCGTTCCTGCCCTGGGCCTTCATGCTTACGGGAAGCAGGAATGGCAGGAAGGATAGAAGATATAAAAAAGGTATTTTTCCCATGGACAATAATTTTTCGCAGGCTGTTCCCCGTTCATCCGTCAGGATAAAGAAGCGTATGGGGTCCTGTCTTTTTGTTTAAGCAGTTCCCGGTACAATTCCGCATATTGGCGGACCACGGAATTCAGGCTAAACCGTGCAGCGTTGGTTAACCCTGATTCGATCAACTGCGCCCGGTAGGTCTTATCGTTGATTACTCGTAATAAGCCTTGCCGTATGGAATCAACATTATATGGATCGATAAGGCAGGCGCCATTGCCGGCCACCTCCTTCATAGGAGACAAATTACTGGTCAGTACCGGTCTGCCAACAGCCTGCCCTTCAATTACCGGCAATCCAAAGCCTTCGTAAGTAGAGGGGAATGCCAGTAAATCACAGGCAGTATAATGCCGGAGCAGACCTTCCCTGGATAATCCCGAAGACTGATGGTAAACAATTCCATGTCGTTTCAAACAGGCTGATTGCACTTCGGTTAGGTCCCCAATGATATCCAGTTCCGCCTTTATCCCCTCAAGGGCGGCTGCCAGCCTTTCAAGATTCTTATTGGCGGTAGTTCCCACGAACAGGATCCTGGGGCATTGGGCAGAAAAAATATAAGGGGCCGGTTGAAAAGCCGGATCTATAAAATTCGGGATGACACGTATTTTACCCGGAGGGCACCGGGTAAACCGGAGAAGGTCCTTTTTTGTGCTCTCGGAAATCACTGTTACGTAATCCGCTTTCCGGGCTGGCCACTCATGCCATAGCCATTTGATGATCCAAAAACGGGGATCTCTCCGGGTAAACCGGTGCAGCAGCACGCAGTCATGAATAGTCAATATATTCACCTTTTTGCGGCTGCAGCCCAGTATGGTATAATGGATATCCCCGGTGACATGATTAATATCGTTTTGCCTGCGACGGGTAAAAAGGATATTCGGGAAAATTTCGGATAATTTGCTTGGATGGGATAAGGTCACTTGTCTGACTGTAAACTCATCCCGGAAATCTTCAGCCATCCTTTCGGCTATTCGCTCAAACACCTGTTCGATGCTAAAAAAAAGCGGGTTCTTTTTACGATAAAAATAAGTCACTCCTGACATGGGCTACGGATGGGCTTTGTTGGGAAAAGAGGTGATTGCCGGCAGGTCTTTCGAAGAAACAGGTTTCCGATTCCTGTTCCTCGCCACCATAATAAACCAGCCAGGCGTGATCTTATATAAGAGGTACACGAAAAAGGCGGATTTCAACAAAAAATTAAAGATTTGAAGAGTGTCGGTTTCTGCAGAATAAGTAACCTGATAAAACAAAACAGGGATCCAGAATATGATCAAAGGAATTTTAGCGGCAATCACAAAGACGGAACGATAAGCAAACCGGATAAACAGACCCAGAAAGATCATATAAATAATCCCTCCTTTAACCCCGAAACTACCATAGGCTTCTCCCAGCGGCCCTACATTCGTAGACCATCCAACCAGGTATATTCCCACATAATACTGCATATTGAATTTACCCCCTGCCTCCGGTTTAGTAGGCCAGAGGAACCGCGGCACCAGGGCAGAAGCCAGGGAGAGCCCAATGTTCTTTCCGTTATCAAAAGGATATAGTTCCGGGAAACGGCGCATTACGAATGCAATCATGTATCCCTGATTAGTACGGTAATAGACCGGGAAGAACAGATCAGCCGATTCCAGGCTGAAATGGGTTATCTTTTCCGAAAACAAGGACCCAAAAAGGACAGCCTTATTGCCCTGGTAATCTTCTTTCCAGGTTTTAGCCCTGTAAGCCGGCTTGACCATTTGAATGATCAGCAGCAGGAAAATGCTGGCAATAAAGATGGATAGCTTTTTCCAAAGTTTGCTTTCTTTACCCAGGAAAAAAAAGGAAAAAAGAGTCAGGCCCATATAGGCCATAATGGTGAACATGCCACTGTTCAGGGTGATCAGCAAGGTAAAGGAAACAAAAACGAAAAGTACTATCTTTCTAAACTTGAAGGATTTGGCATAATATACATATAGAAGACCTGCAAAGCCTGCAAAGTAAAACAACAGGAAGGCGAACTGAAGAGAAGCAGGCAGGTAATCCGAAACCTTGAACATAATCGTTCCCAAAACCAGGAGAAGTACTCCTGTATTAGCCTTATGATGCAGGATCGCCCTCGCCCTGGCAAGGGTATGCCGGAGAAAAGGTCCATGGTCGGTGCAGGCGGGGTTCCTCAAAGGCCAGCAAAGGGCCAGCACAAACCCCGACATGGCCGGCAATGCGAATCCGAAATATTGCTCCTGGGGTATCACCATGTAACGCCCCCATAAAAGGGCAAGCGGATTGGTTTTGGTAAAGAAAGTATACCCGGCAAGAGGCATTAACAGACAAACAAAACAACTGTGAAGAGCGATCAATTCACGCAAAACGATACTTTTTCCCAGGTTATCCAGCATCAATACGACAATCGTCAGAAAGAGGGCGATTACCAGCGGGCCATAACTTTCCGTAAACAGGGATAAAATAAATATCCCTATTTGCAGCCATAAAAATATATTGGCCCTGAATTTCAATTATCCCTTTTTTGTTGCATATATCATCACATTACCTTCCGACAAAATTCCGGGGATAGGACGCATGCGCCCATCATCATCAAAAATAGAAAGGGAATACCCCCATTCCTTTAGCAGGGACTGCGCGCTTCCTTTTGATAACCCGGCCAATTCTTCCGCCCAATCCGCAAATTCAAAAAGGATGTCCGGTGCATCCTCCCGCTTTAACAATTCTTCTGCCCCTTTGAAGACCTGGTATTCATATCCTTCTACATCAATTTTGATAATGTCCACCTTATGTAAATTCAATTCCTTTACCAGGGTGTCTACGGTAATCGTAATGACTTTGACCCCTTCTTTGGTGAACACCGGTGACAGGGACCCTTTACCAAATTTTTCATCCGGTGAATAAAAATTCAGTTCCTCGTTATCTTTATAATAAAGGGCTTTGTTAACCGCATGCACATCGCCGAATCCGTTCTGGCTCAAATTGCGCTGCAAATAACCGAACAACCAGGGTGCTGCTTCAACGCAGACTATACGGACATCCTTTCTTTGTCTCCGTAACGGAATACTGATAGTCCCGATATTTGCGCCAAGGTCAAGAAATACTCCTCCCTCCGGGAGGCGGTTTACGAAAAAACCAGAGGTAGCTTCTTCGTAGATACCGTTGACAAAAATATCGAAACTTATATTCTCCAGAAGATTGGGCAGCAAATATTCGCAGCCATACTTGCCCTTTACCCAGACATCTTTTTTATGAGCGAGGGAGTTGTTTAAAAAAAACTTTGCCAGTCTTGTTTTGCCTCTGAAAAGAGGAAGTTTTCTAAATATTGAATCCATGATATTGATTTAATAGATTTCTGCCGGATAAAACATGTTCAATAAAGGGTTGAATACCTCCTCATAAAAATAAGGGGAAGAACGAAAAACCATTCCTTTGCGGTCAATAGCCTCATCCACATTAAATTTTTCCAATTTGGTAAAATCGACGGGAATGATTTTCGGAAAAGTAGCGGTAGTCGTAAAAATATGACTCCCCAGCATCTCCTGAGAAAACCAGACCTCCAATCCGCAGGCATGGTATTCAAAAAGTTTATTCGATGCCGCGTAGATTGTATTTTTACTCGCATTCAGCCCCTTATACAAAACTACACCTACGGAATAACGCGAAAGCACATTGGGCAAGTCGTCATAGGTGCAACCTCCCAGGAAGCGGATGAGGTCCGTATTTAAAGCTGACAGATAATTCTTCGTATCGATATTTATCCGCAAGGAATATATGTCGAGAACCACTTTCCCCTTCTGTGCTATTACCCATGTTGCCAATTCTTTTACATACATGGAATCCAGGCTTAGGGACCCGACATGAACAAGTCTTAATGGTTTTTCCAGCGTCTTTGGTTCCCGGATGACCCATTTCCCGGGCGGATAATTGGGCATGACCCGGGGATTTCCTATTCTAACCGGGTGGTTATCCTTTTTAAAAAAGGCTAACCGCTGTTCATTGGTATGCGAGACCCATGAACATTCCGGATAAATTTTAGTCTCCCATTTATGCAATATCCTGTCTAATAACATTCCGCGTTGATATTCGCCGGGGTCCATATATTCATGATAATGTACCAATAACCGGCTTCGGCGGTTGAAGATCTTTTTATACAGGATTGCCGGTAAAGAAGACAGCGTTTCATAGTACAAAACAGTACCGGGTTTCCAGGTAGCCAGTTTTGCAGCTGTAACTGTATAGAACCGGATATAATTCCCGTACCGCCGAAAAACAGATACTTCTCCCTCTTCCTTTGCGGGCCTTATTATTTTTACCCTGGACGAAGGCGGCACAAATTGCCTGACGACACTGGTGCCCATGGTAAATACCAACACTTCCATTTCCTTATCCTCCTGGCTGGCAAGATAATTAATCCAGTTCATAGCTGGAGGATATAATTCGATAGGTCGAAAGTGAATTATGGCGACACGGTTCATCAGATCAATTCCATTTTTTCCAATAAATTCTTTAAAATAGACTTGTAATCATACCCCCCCCGTACGATCCGGTCAAACCCTTTTTGTGTTATTTCCAGCAGGTATTTCTGATCCCGTAAAGCGCGAGCGGCTTTCTCCAGCAACTCATCCGTATTATCATACAGCATGGCTTCCTCCTCGGTGAAGATCGAACGGGTATCCTCATTCCTTTCACAGATCAGCGCAGTACAGCAGGCAGGTATTTCAATGGTACGGGTCGTATGTTTCTCCGGGAAGAATCTGGATAACAGGCCCAGTCCTATTTTATTTTTGGAGAGCAGGCGGCCATAGGCTTCACCGAAAACTCCTTTGCCTACATAAGATAAATAATTTTTATTCCTGTGTTTCCGGGCAAATTTTTCCCAATTCTCACCAGCCAGGGTTATGTTTATTTTTTTCTCCAGGAGCCGGGCAATAACATATTCTTTTTCCGGTTCGTGCAACCCAATGAATACCACTCCTTCCTTTTCTTCAAAACCGTGATAAGGCTTGTGAATCCTGGTATCGTATCCTTGTGTGCAATAGAGCGTTTGCTTTGCCCCCTGTTGCCGGTAAGCATCCAATTCAAAAGACTTCGTTGTAATACAGTAGTCATAGAATGGAATGGATCCCGAGAACAGGCGGGACTTGTTGTAGACGATCGCCGTATCGGGAGTATAATGGACCTTTATTCCGGCTTTCATTTCCCTGACCAGGGCAGGATAATTAAAAATGCCTTTATCCACCCAAACCAGGTCATAATGACCGTCCATATTTCTTTCGATATACCTATTGACAAGCGGGATCATCGGCCCTTTCTTGAAACGCCATCCTATCGAACGGAAAAGGGGGTTCGTCCGGAAAATCGGGTCATTGATATCTATAATCTCAAAAGAGCCCGGATTTAATAACCCCTTCAGATTTTCGCCCCTCATTCTCGAAGTACTGCCCTCTCCGTATTGCCCTATATATAAAACTCTCATCAGGCGATCAATTCATTTATTTTAGTTACATAGGTATCAACGGAGAACATCCCGACGCCTGTCTTTTTACTTTCCCTTACGAGCCGGGTGAATTCCGGATAATTCTTTTCCAGCAAAAAAAAATTCCCGGTCATCCTTGTCTCCCACTCCGGTCCCGGCGCTACCAGCAACCGGTTCAATCCCGAAAGCAAGCCAATCTCCTTAATCCCCGCAGCGTCGAACCCAATAAAAGGTTTGCCATAATCGATCGCCTCAAAAAAAATGCGACCCAATGCCTCCTGTTCACTCAGGTGCAATACACAATCGACATTTCCGTAAATCAGGTTTTTATCCTGTACAAACCCTTTTATCGTTACATTGGGCGCGGCCAATAGTCGTTCTATGGACGGCTTGTCTTCCTGCGTTTCAGAAGCCTCTCCGTATAAATGGAAAAAAAAGGGGCCGTTGGATCCGGAAAGTTCGGGATACTCCAGCAACTGCAGCAATTTACCTATCCCTTTAGTAGCAGTAATCCTTCCAATGATACCGATCACGAGCTTGCCAGGTTGTAATGGCTGCATTACCGGGGGCTTCTCTGTAAAACAATAAGGATCGTAAATCAGTGTAGAGGGAAGGGGAAGCTTTTCTTTTATATACTCTGATATAGCAATCACCCTGACATTGGATAAATGCTTGCTGCTCCACCTGGAATCAGCCGTATCTTCCATCATTCTGACATGAAGGACAAATTTTTTCCGCGGAAAAAACCTGGCCAGCAACAACATGTATTTGCTATGTCCGCCTTCATTTACATAAACTGTCTGAACCCTGCCAAATAATAATAACAGGAAGACCCGGAAGTAAAAATACCGGAGGCTCCCTGTACCGAAAGTTTTTATTTCATGCCTTGTTTCCGCAGCAGTCATCCTTTTTTCAAAGAGACTTCGGGATGGAACAAATAAGGTAAATGTCTTTTCCGAATGACATAGAAAATCAAACAACACCTGCTCGCTGCCGTAAAAGTTACCTGAAGGGCTGATTATTATCGTCTCATTCATGACCGGTACCTGATAGCGGAAGCCCATTTCTTTGCCGGTCTTTCTACAAAATAGTAGAGGAGATAGCTGAATAAGAGCGTCCCGGCGATTGCAAAACTTATAAAAAATATTTTTTGATACATGTTTTTGGTGAACCGGATACCCAGGTTAATGATCGCAAATGCAATCAGCGTGTGAGACAAATACAGGGAATAAGAAATATTACCCAGAAAGTCAAGCACGCGGCTCCGGATAACAGGTTCAAGATAGATGGCCAGTACGGCAGTCAAAGCGAAAAGGCCGGTTATCCATCCCAATTTATAAAAAACAACAGAAAAGAGAAGGCTGGTAACCAACCAGTATTCCGGGGCATTGATCTTTTTCATTTTTACCAGTGCGAGATTGATTCCCAAAAGAAATATGGGCGACCAATAAAAGAAATGACTTTCCTCTTTACTGTAAAAATACAGCCCGATCAAAAGGATACTTAAAGACCATCTCCACCAGCGGTTTTTAAGGAACAAGGGATAGATCAACGAAAAGATGAGATAGAATTGAAATTCAATGGCCAGGGTCCAGAAAACAATATTGAGCCAGTTATAATGCGAAAAAGGAATTAGATATCCTATATGCAAGGCTACCTGTTCCCAGGTAGGCAACTCGGAGGGCCCTTTGGCAATCCCCGACTTTGACCGGACCAACAGGAAAATAATTTGTAAGGCAACCATACATAGATAAGGAGGTTCGATACGAATGATCCTTTTCTTAAGAAATTGCAGAAAATTCCCTGGCTGATAACCGGCCTTCATCATGGAATAAGGGATAACAAAACCCGATATCACAAAAAAGAATTGAACGCCATATTTGCCATATCCGAAAAATGCAGTCAGGTATTTACCGGAAATATAACCTTTCGACAAACATACCAGGTGGAATAAAAACACACTGGTAGCCGCCAGTCCCCGCAGCACCGTAATAATCCCGACCTGCCCTGCAACAGGGCGCACAGGAAGTGTAAACGAATTTTCCTTGCTATTTGCCATTTACATAAAATTCAATTCTTTCGATCTGCCTTTTATAGGTATTATCTTTTGCGAATTCCAGTCTCTTTTTCTGCATGGATGGGGAATTGTAATGATCCAGCCTGCCTATAACCTCTTTGAACAGATCCGGCAATTTCAGATTATCTTCCCTTTCATTGGTCATTTGCACTAATTCCTCCTGTCCCTGGTAAGTAGTGACATTATTCGAAATGATCACTTTCCCCGTACTGATATATTCCATGATCTTATGATAATTAGTGCCGCCGCTCTGATCCTTTTTAATATCATAACAGATGAGAAAAGCATCCATTTTCCGGATTTCATTTGCCAACTCTCCAGCAGGAACCGCTCCATGCAGGATCACATTGGGCAGGGAACGCAAGGCCGTTATAAAATCCGCGGTGGACTGATCATCCGTCCCGCCAATATTAGACTGGTTGCTGGCATAACTTCCCCAGCATTCGAAGATCGTTTCCCTGTTCGCCGAAAGAATTTCCAAAAAAATTTTTCTGTCAATGTCCGGACGGAGCAGATTTCCGGAAAAGCCTATTTTAACATGCCTTTTAAAATCGTTTCCCTGACCCTGTTCCTGCTCCCGCTCCTGATCCTGATCTTTTCTCTGATCCTGCTGCAGAATAAACTCGTGGGAGACTCCATGATTGATAAAATATTTAGGCGCTCCCGATGAGCCGTATTTTTCCAGGATCTCCCGGGTAACCGAGAAAATGATATCCGCCCCATTGGCCGCATCAATAGCAGCCTGGTTCAGCGGTTCATCTACCGGATGAAATATTTTATACGTTTCCTTTCCAAAAAGTCGGAACGGATATAAATTCCCCAGATCGAAGGACCATACGATATCCACCGGTTGTCCGATCTCCCTTATTATCTTTTTTATATGAAGACGCATCCCCGCATGAAAAAGAGGCAGGGCGTGAAACTTCAGCACATAAGGAAACCAAAGACGGTGACTGATCACCGACAGATCAGGCATATTTTCCACCGGATGGATCTCAACAGCTTTCTTCAGATCATTATTTCCCTGTTCGGGAGGATTCAAAAAATATACTTTATTTCCTTGCCTGGCCAGCTCAAGCGCATAATGATGTTTGGATACCAACATCTTACCCCAATTTTGAGGAGAAAGGATCAGGATGGTCTTGTTTGACAGTGTCGGCATATTTTCTCCGGAAGAGTGGGTCTGAAGGATGAGTTAGTTTGTATAAAAAGATCTGATAGATTCCGCTACATGGATGATCATCTCTTCTGTAAGTTCCGGGTACATAGGGAGCGACAGAATTTCCTGCTGTAATCCGGTAGCAACCGGAAAATCCGAAGGCTGATGCCCCAAATAGCCATAGGCAGGCAAATTCGGAAGGGCCACCGGGTAATGTATAAAGGTCTCTATTTCCCCTTCCTTAAGGAATTGCATCAAGGCATCCCTTTGCCGGGTTCGTATTACATAAAGGTGATGAGAGTGTTTGGTATCCGGACGAACCTTTGGCAATACAATCTCCTTTATGTCCTTTAAATGCTGATCGTAAAGTGCAGCATTCCTGATGCGCAATGCTGTCCAATTGAGGATATGCGGCAGTTTTGCCTGTAATATGGAAGCCTGCAAACCGTCCAGACGGCTATTGATCCCTTCTATCCGGTGATCCGGTTTTTTCAGTGCACCATGATTGGCGAACATCCTGCATTTTTCAGCCAGCGCATCGTCATTGGTTATCATACATCCGGCGTCGCCGTATGCGCCCAGATTCTTGCCGGGATAAAAGCTAAAAGACCCGGCAATACCATGAAGGCCGGCCCTTTTTCCTTTATATTCGGAAAAATGTGCCTGCGCGCAATCTTCTATCAAATGGATTCCATGGCGGTTGCAAATAGCCACGATGGCATCCATATCACACATTTGCCCCTGCAGATGTACGGCAATCAATGCCTTGGTCCGGGAATTGATCTTTTTTTCCAGCAGGCTTTCATCCAGGCTGTAATACTCAGGATGCACATCTAAAAATACCGGCCTGGCACCAGTTTGCGTAATCGTCTCCGAACTGGATATCCAGCTGTTGGCAACTGTAATCACCTCATCGCCGGGCCCTATCCCCAGCATTTTCATCAGGATATACAAGGAGTCTGTCCCATTTCCGCAACCAATGACATGTTTTACTCCATACAGAGATGCGAAACTGCGTTCGAAATCTTTTACAAAATGACCTCCGATAAATGCTGTCTCTTCAATAACGCCGGCAATCGCCTGATCAATATTCGTTTTTATGCTCAGGTATTGCGCGTGCAAATCAACAAAAGGAACTTTCATGGAAATTAATTGGTTAAAACTTTTTTTATTGCTGTTTTTGAGCAGTGGTACAAATCATAAAAACAAGACTCGTCAAGACCGTAGACACTTGCGTCAAAGCTACCGGTTATCGGGAGCTGATGTTTTGCCGCCAGGTCCCGGAAATAAGATTCATAGGTGAGAAAAAGATGTTGGTGATAAGTATTCACCCCGGCGTAAAACTCAGGGTGAAACGGGAGCATTACCAGTTTAACCTTAACCCCTCTGTCTTGTAAAAAATCCAATACAAAGTTCAATTCTGCAGATTCATAAGGAGCCGGAGGGCTTAATCCCTGCCTGATGCCGGTATTCCTTGCATTTTTGGCAATCCTTGCCGTATCAGGGTGCGTATATATAAAATTGTAACTAATCGTACCATCCGAAAAACGCCCGTTTAATGCAGGCGACTCTTTGCCTATATTGATGTATTTCTTTGAAACGCCCTTCGTCAAAAAATTCAGGGAGGCTTTGAAATAGTTCAAAGAAATCAGGGAGGTCAACTTATAGGACCGGATGGAGGTAGCAGTCCTGATCTCTCCAAACCCGGAAGCCTCCATATTTCGGGTAAACACTTTATAATAGGGCATCAGGCTCTGCCATTCGAGTCCGCCTTTTCCCCAAATGAGAAAAGGCTCAACATTTAATAATAATTCCTTCGGAAGCCGCTTCAAACTATCCAACAAGCCGGTGAGAGCCATAATATCATGAATATCTGCGTGAGAAACGCCGCAGTTCAAAACAGTTTTTCCCGGAAAAAAATCTCTTCCTACCTCCATGATGCGGCTTGAGCCCAATACAATTACATCAGGGGTCCTGGTAAGCCTCAGCACCATTTGCTCCTGCAACAACCGTTCATCGTAGTTGGTGATATTGTCTATATTATCTCCCTTTGAAAGGATTTTGGCTATTCCTTCCAAATATTCCCTGGAGGAAAAAATATTGCCGGGGTCCACAATATAGTTTGTCAATAAGACAAGAAGTCCCAGCGGTAATACGATCAGTAACAGCCTGTAGGACAGTTTACCCATTAAAATTGGAAATATATAAATTCTGATTTATCAAAAATGCCAAAACAAATAAAGAGTATACAAAGTCCATAATAGAATGACCATCTTATATACACGGGTTTACGTATCACCCATTGATCAAAGCTGTCTTTCCGTTGTTGAAAATGGATAACTATCATGAAAAGCAGAAAAAGAATAGCCAGGAAAAATTCACCTGCAGGCCGGTTGAGATAAAGGATTTCCAGCCTCGCAAAATTTCGGTTACTGATCACTTCTCTTAATTGCTGCGGCAGCCCCGAAAGGGAATTTTTCAATATATAGAACGCCTGCGATACGTCTTTGGCTCTGAAAAAGACCCAGGCCACTGTTACCAGGGTAAAAACAACAGCACGTTTTATCCACCGGGCAACGGTGCTTTCCGCGGCTTCCAATCGCGGAAACCTGCTATAAATCTGATGTTCGGCTATCAGATAAAGGCCATGAAGCAATCCCCAGATGGCAAATGTCCAGTTTGCGCCATGCCAGATCCCGCTAAGCAGGAAAACGATAAAGATATTCGCATACCATTGCGATTGCCGGACCCTGTTCCCTCCCAATGGAATATATACATAATCCCGGAACCAGGTAGAAAGTGAGATATGCCACCTGCGCCAAAACCCGACAATACTGGTTGCCATATAGGGTCTGTCAAAATTCGTCATTAATTTATATCCCATGCACCGGGCTGATCCGATGGCTATATCGGAATAACCTGAGAAATCACAAAAAATCTGGAAAGCAAAGAATACAGTGGTCGTGATAAGGGGAAGTCCCTTGAATTCCTGGGGATTATTGTAAACGCGGTTTACAAAAAGCGCCAGTCTGTCCGCAATGACTACTTTTTTAAAAAGGCCCCAGGCTATAAGGATCAGGCCACTCTTTACATCTTCGTAATTGAACTTTTTTTCTTCATGGAATTGATGAAGTATATTTTGAGGTCTTTCGATAGGCCCTGCAACCAACTGAGGGTAGAACATCACATATAAGGCATAGATGCCGAAATGTGTTTCAGGTTTCTGGTTGCCCCTGTAAATTTCAATCGTATAACTCATCGCCTGAAAAGTATGGAACGATAACCCTATAGGTAGCAGAATATTCAATATAGGTATACTTCCGGTAGAATAATAGGAGTTAATCACTATGTTAAGATTCCCGGCAACGAAATTATAATATTTAAAAACGGCCAATACCCCAACATTGGCTAAAATACTCAGCAATAGCAGCCGCTTCTTCTTCTTCCTGTCCGTTTGCCTCCCAATCCAGATTCCGGCGAAATAATCGATAATGATCGTAAAGATCAGTATGAAGATGTACACCGGCTTAAAGAACATATAGAAAAAACAGCTGGCGAGCAGCAGTAATAACCAACGAAAACGGTGTGGTAACAGGAAAAACAAGATGGTTACAACCGGGAAAAAAATGGCAAATTCAAAGGAATTGAAAAGCATTCCGAAGGGTTAACGGTTTTTTAGTTTACGTGCGGGATTACCGGCATAAACCCCCGGCTCAGTAATATTTTTGGTAACCACTGACCCTGCACCAATCACTACGTTATTGCAAATGGTTACCGGCAGTATGGTTGCATTGGAGCCGACAGACACATGATCCCCAATATGGGTAGCTTTCCATTTGGTTTGATCGCCAGCTGCAGGGCCTCCATCTTCGAAAAGATCATTGATAAACATGACGCCATGCCCGATAAAACAATGGTCCCCGATCTCCACCAACTCACAGATAAAGGAATGGGACTGAATTTTACAAAAGCTACCGATCCTCACCCTTTTCTGAATTTCCGTGAAAGGGCCGACAAAAGTATTATTGCCGATAGTACATCCATAAAGATTCACCGGCTGTATAACCGTAACTCCCTCGCCGAAAACGACATCATCCGTTATACCGGATTGTTTTATGCGGATACTCATAACACAACAAAATTGGAATAAATTTTATCGATGATTTCAACCGTCTTTAACCCCTCGAACCCATTCGTTGCAATAATTCCGTTACCTCCAAGTACTTCTATCAGGTTTTGGTAAACTTTATCATGATTGGACATAGAACCCTGGTACTTGCCGTAATTATTGGGGGGATTGCCAGGCGGCAGGTTTTCAATCTTATACCCATCTATATGCTGATATTCGAGCTCATTCAGGTATTGCCCTCCGATCTTTACCGTTCCTTTTTCTCCAAAGATGGTAAGAGACCCTTCCATATTCTTTCCAAAACTGTTGACCGTATAATTTATCGTTCCGATAGCCCCGTTATAAAACCGGAGGCTTACGGTTCCGGTATCTTCAAATTCAATGATATCCTTGTGATCAAAATTACCGGCATATCCCTTTACCTCTTTTACATCTCCGATCATCCAATAAAGCAGATCTATAAAATGGCTGAATTGTGTAAAGAGCGTTCCGCCATCAAGGTCACGGGTTCCTTTCCAGGAATTTTTATAATAATCCTCGTTCCTGTTCCAAAAGCAGTTTAGCTGAACACTGTAGATTTTGCCAAGCCGCCCCTCTTCGATCAATTTCTTTACTGCCGCAACAGGCGGGTTGAACCTGTTTTGTTTTACGATAAATAATCGCTTATTGGCCCGTTCGGCAGCAGTGATCATTTCCCCGCAATCCTGAACGGACAAAGCCATCGGTTTCTCGCATAAAACATGAAAACCTGCTTTCAATGATTTGATGGTGTGTGCGGCATGCAGCCCGTTCGGACTACAGACGGCCACGACATCGATATCTCCGGATTTTTCCAAAAGATCATCGATATGCTGGAAACAGGCAGCGCCGTATTTTTCGGCCAGCGCTTTCCCTTTTTCCGGTACGATATCGCATACCGCTGTTAACTTCCCTTGTTTTTGAATATGTTCCGCATGCCTTTCCGCTATGCGGCCGCATCCGATAATGGCAAATTTAAAAAGTTGATTCATCCGATTTATTTGGGTAATATTTTTTTTACAATTTTTCTTGCCGGTTCTGTCATTTTTAAAAAATCCATATACGATTTCTTCAGACCGGTATCGGATTTAAAATCCTGGTGGCGTTTTACCGGCAATTTCATAATAGCGGAAAATTCATCCTCGCTCAACCCCAGCTTCTTCAATACGTATTCCATATCGGATCGTAACTCCTTTGGTTCATACAGGTGTTTTGTCAACTCCTGCAGGGCCTCTTCCTTTGTAATCTGCCCGGAACAGATCAAGGTCGATAAATGGGCCTTCCGTTTGTCTATCCTGAATTTTTCGGGAAGGATATAGGCCTGATAAAATTTTGTAAATATTGATTCGTAATGTTTACCTCCATAATCTCTCCAGTCCAATTCCTTTTTGATGATCTCTTTTATTTCCTGTTTATTATAAGGTACATAATTCAATATGGAAATCGGGGTTAACCGTAATACAGCCGAATAGTACACATATTTTTTAAAATCGAAACTAGGATAGGTTTTTAATTTAATCTTCCCGTAGGTACGGTGAATATCTTTAAGATTTGCAAAATCCATCTTGTGGTAAAGCCATGAAGGCGGCATAATATATTCCGTAACAATATTGGTACCGCTGATGATATACCCGATATTCTTTTCCTTAGCCAACTTGTACATAGTCGCAAATATGGCATGATCAGACACGACCTCAATATCTACAACAGACGCCTGCAGGTAGGACAATTGAATATTCCTGAATTCTTCCCAATTCACGACCAGGGTATACAGATCGAATCCCAGCTTTGTAATGATGTTTTCGACATTTTTTACTGCCATCTCGGAATTCCAGCCATTATCGAGGTGAACGGCCAATGGTCGCAGTCCCAGTTTTTTGACCAGCAAGGCCACATAGGTACTGTCCACCCCTCCGCTGAGACCGATGAGGCAGTCATAGGCCTTTCCTACACCATCGGCCTTGATCTTTGTCACCAATCGCTGTATTTCCGTTTGCCCCTCTTCGCCGTTCAGGACCCCGTTTGTTTCAGCAGCTTTATATTCATGATAATAATTGCAAATTCCTTTTTCATCGAACCGGATATCAGGATCAGCAATATTATCCATTACTGTTACCGTGCACTGCTTGTAAGCCGGGTCTGCCTTACTTAATATCATATATATTACCCTGGTTGTTTAAAAAGTTTTTCGGCCAGTTCCCGCTGGGTAGGATAGCTGATCAATACGGCCCTGTGAGGACCCTGAAAAACGAACATGCTTCCTGCCGACACGGCAGAAGCCCCGCATTTCAATGCTTCCGCAAAGTCACTTACAGAGGAAGCCCCGCCAATGGCTACTACCGGAATACCGACCCCTGTACTGACCAGACTGACCAGATCCAGATCATACCCGGAAAACGTTCCATCCCGTTCAATTGAATTCAGGAATATTTCACCTGCTCCTGCCTCTTCCATTTGCCTGGCATAGACCGCAGGATCGAGATTGGTATTTTTCGTTCCGTTCTGAACATATACCTTGTATTTTCCCCAAATATTTTTCTTCACATCTATGGATACAACGATACTCTGACTGCCGACATATCTTGCTCCCTCAGATATCAACCGGGGATTCGTAAATGCGGTGGTATTCAGCACCACTTTCTCTACTCCGGCCGCTATAAGTTCCCGGATCTCCTCCAATTTGGTAATTCCTCCACCATAACCCAAAGGCATAAAGGCCTCGCTGGCAATTTCCTTTATCTGCCCTAAATTCGGCGGCCTTTTTTCTAACGTAGCGGAAATATCCAGGATGACAATCTCATCCACTTCCTTGTCATTAAAAATTTTTACCGCGTTGATGGGATCCCCTACATATTTATAATCCTTGAATTTTACGGATTTGACCAATCCTCCTTTCTGGATCAATAATGCAGGTATAACCCTTAGTCTTCTCACTGATTTATTATTTATTTAAGGGGCTGTAAAATTCATTGCGGCCGTTGCATCATCGGGTACTATTTTTATAAACGATAACACACCTTCTATAGTATCTTCAATAATATTTTACGAAATTCTCCAGCAATTTCAATCCGAATTTATGGCTTTTCTCAGGATGGAACTGAACCCCCATGATATTCTCGTGTTCGATAGCTGCTGTAAACCGGTATCCGTAGGTTGCCTCCAGCAAACTATCTTCGGAATTGGCCAATTGGGCATGATAAGAATGGACAAAGTAGAAGCGCGGCTCTTCGTGCATATTTTCAAATAAACGGGAAGGTTTGCTAAGTTCAACATCCGTCCAGCCCATATGTGGGATCTTCAGACCAGATGGCAACAATTCCTGGCGGAACTTTATTACTTTTCCCTTAATCCAGCCCAGGCCTGGCAAAATGCCTTCCTCGCTGCCTTCTGTAAGTAATTGAAGGCCGACGCAAACACCCAGTACAGGAATTTTCTCTATGAGGACCTTTTTATTAATGGCATCCAGTAATCCGGACCCCTGCAATTTCTCAACACAGGTATCAAATGCCCCTACGCCTGGGAGGATCAATTTTTCCGCAGAAAGTATATCGGACTCCGCAGAAGAGATCAAGCCTTCACTTCCTGCCTTCTTAAGCATATTTTTGATGGAGGCCAGGTTGCCAACCCCATAGTCAACGATCGTAACCATTATACATGTAAATATTTTTTCCGGAATATTTCAAACTTCCCCGAACGGATATATCCATTATAGGCGATTTTATTGGAAAAGGGGACACAATTTTCCTTTTCCAGACTTTTAATGGATCTTGCCGGAATACCTCCCAGCACACAATGACCTTCGGGAAAAGACTGGGTTACCACGGCTCCGGCTCCGATTATGGTCCAATCACCCAACTCCACACCGGGCATAATCTTAGCGCCGGCGCCAATCCAGCAATACTTACCTATTTTAACCGGTTTCAGAATATGTTTGCGGCTGTCATACAGATCATGATTGGCGCTTACAATTACCACGTTCGGCGCTATCTGTGTATAATCGCCAATGGATATTTTTCCCTTCCCCTGTATATAACAGCCTTTCATGATACCCGGATAAGCGTCGATTCCAACCAGGATGTTCTCGGAATCATAAACCTGGCTGGTCCAATGTACAGGCCAGTAAGCCTTTCGGTTACCTCCGAGGTTCAGTATTTTCTGCTTGAACCAAAATTCGAAATTTATGGTGTTTTGATAATCTCCTGTTTCCCTTATGAACCGGAAGTAAGGTAATTTGGTTATCAGCACAGTAATTAACCGAAAGGGGTTGCGCAAAAAAAAGAGGAGCCGCTGTTTCATAGGCATTACCAGAATTTCTCAAGGGAAAGGTTATTCATCAACACCCCCCGATTGCTGCATTTTACTACGGGCATGCAGAAATCCCGTTTGTTTGTAAGGATTACCAGGGGTGGAAGCGCTTAAAAAATCCGTCGGATAATTATCCGGTTCGTCCTTTTTTATCAAATCCGGCCATTTCATACCGGCTAATTTCTTTAATTCCCCTGCTCTTTTGAAATTACCTGCTAAAAGCTTTTTCTTTAATGTGGTTATAACCCCTGCCCTCACCTTTTGCCGGATGAGTTCCCCCATACCGCTGCCCATTTTTTTAAGATTACCCTTTCCCAGCAACTCCTGGACGATACAATATAATTCAACAAGTCCAAGGCCATCCTGGATCTTTGATGAGGCCTGACCAGGTGTTTCCCTCGGCCAGCTCACCCAGCCAGCCACCAAAAGAATGGGATATTGGCTGGCTAATCGGAGCCGGACTTCTTCGTCACCGGACTTATACCTGGTGCTTAATCCATTTCCCTCTTTTAACATCCTGGTCCTGAAAAAATTAGAGGCGAAACTTGATGTTAAAAAACTGGTCTTTCCAAAGAAATAATTCAGGACAGAATCTCTGGGAGATAACAGGACGGGATAAATTATGTTATTATAGTAATTTTTTTGAACGGCCAGGGCCGCTTCCGGGAATTTCTCCATCATGTCAACAAAGAACCCAATGCCATGAGAATAGATCAGGTCGTCACCATCAATGAATATCAGATATTCTCCTTTAGCTTTTTCAATGGCCTTATTCCTGTTAGGATATTCACCCAGATTTCCGTCATTACGGAAGGCAATAATCCTCGGATCATTAAATTGCTGAACGATGTTCCAGGTATCATCCGTCGAACAATCATCGGCAATGATATATTCTATATTTATATAAGATTGACCCAATACGCTTTCTATGGCATCGGCCACATATAATGCCGAATTGTACGTGACAGTAATAACCGTAACCAGGGGGCCTTTAGATACCATTGCAGGCTTAAGTTTATTCTAAATACTATTTATCATTATTCAGGTTGGGCTGCTTTTCTCCTTTATCCTATTTAAAGGTATAATCGCCCTGATAGAATTTCCTGATATTCTCCCGGTACTGGTTGTGGCTGTAATATTTTGCACAAACGTCAAACTGTTCCTGCTGACAATTTTTAAAGGTTTCTTCCTTATCCAACCCTGCCATGTCTGTTGTTATTGTATTCAGGAGAATATCATGGGAAGCATATATAGTTGGCAGATTCTTAAAATCTGCAGTAAAAAAATCCTCATTATATATGGCAAATCCTATGGACCCGCTAAAAACAGGCTCTATGATATAACCATCCAATCCTTCTCCGAAGGTGAGCGCCCATTTTGCTCGGGAAATAGTGCTTTTATATTGTTCGTAGGTGAGGTTGCGTATTATTTGCACCTGCAGGCCCGGTATGGCTGAAAGCTTTTCAAGAACATCCTTTTTCCCGGGCCGTTCGTCAGGTGATACAATAATAAGGTTTTCCTTGTCGCGGTATTGGCGGAAAGTGTACTTTTCCGGACTGATCCATACCGAAAATTTATGCAGGGGCATTCCATAGGCTTCCCTGTAATGCTGGGAGCAATAGCGCTGATGAGCGGTGGTGGCTGTTACGAGATGAGCCAGGTCCTTCAGGTTATCCAATACTTCAGAAGAAGGCATCAGCCGCACATTCTGGTTCATTATATTGATATGTACCTTTCCCAGTTGCCCCAGCCATGCTTTATCTTCCTTTTCCAGATTCTCCAAAAAATACGCACAGGCGAATTCAGGCAAATGAAAAATGACTTCCTTAGCCTGTTTAAAATATTTCCTCAACTGACTAAGCCGAAACACGTCGGTCTGATTGACGAATTGAGTATGCCGGAATAGCAGATATTCATTGGGCAGGGTACACATGATCACCTCTGCCTGGTGAACCTCACCTAACAGCGCCGATTCTTCGCACAAGGACACTATGGAGATAACCCCTCCGGATATATCGTCCCTTCCGGTCAGCTTATTTGCACCGGAGACCAGGAACACAACTAATTTCGATGCTTTCCGGTCAAAACGCCGGATGGCGTTATTCTGTTGCCGTCTAATCTTGTTTTCGGCAATAAGCCTTTTCCAAACCCGGGGTTTGGCAGCTAATTTGAAGGGACGCGTAACACCTGCTATTATATTCCTGGTCGAATTCATTATTTAAAGTTTTGCAGGTGCCCCTTTTACTGTTACTCCTTTCGGCACATCTGCGGTTACAACGGAGCCTGCGCCAATAACGGCTTCATCCCCGATATGCAATCCGGGAAGAATGACTGCGCCGCTGCCCACGGAAACCAGGTTTCCGATCTTTACTTTACCCAAAATATGGCAGCCCGGTGACAACTCACAAAAATTGCCTATCCGGCAATCATGGTGAATCGTTGTATTGATATGGATAAGAGTTCCCTTACCAATTATTATATTTTGTGTAATAACCGCGCCGGTCATAATATTCAAACCTTCTTCCAGTATTACTTCAAAAGAGCCGATTCTTGCAAAGGGTGAAATTACCGAGGTCAGGCGCCCCCCGATTTCCAGAAATCTATTCGCCATTTTTTCCCGGAGAGCAGGTTTGCCAACTCCAATAATAAACCGGGGATCCTTTTGCAGGGCTTTTATCGCTTTTTTCTCGTTATGGATAACCGGGAATTGTCCGTATACTGCTTCTTGCTGTTCTTTCCTGATATTATCGTAAAAACAGACATCGGCAGTCAGCTGTAATTCGGCCAGAATACCCAGCACTTCTTTTGCATGTCCGCCTGCTCCTAGAATGATCATGAATTAATACTTGAGAACTTCTGCGATAATGGAACAGATACGTTTGATTTCATCTGTAGTCAAATCATGATATAAGGGAAGACAAAGCACCCTTGACGCAGCAGATTCCGCTACGGGTAATTCTTTTTTATTCTTTAAATACGGCAAAGCGTGTAAAGCGGGATAAAAATATCTGCGGGGATAAATATAGGCTGCATTTAAGACATCTTTCACGGAAAGAAGCTGTTTTTCATCTCCGAACACAACCGGATAATAAGCATAATTATACTGAGTGTCCTGGGGAACAACCGGACGGATCAGCTGGACATTAAGTGCCTTAAAATTCTTGTCATAAGTTTCGGACAATTCTTTGCGCCTTTCGAGGATCTGGTCAATTTGCGGATAAACACATAACCCCATTGCTGCATGAAACTCACTATTCTTGCCGTTGATTCCAAGTCCCCAGAATTCTTCCTGGCCTTTGTGACCGAAATTACGCATATAGGAAAGACGATGCATCAGGTCAGGGTCGTTCGTCACCATGCCACCGCCTTCCACCGTATGAAATAATTTAGTAGCGTGAAAGCTCAGTGTGGAAATATCCCCGTAATTCAACAAGGATTGACCCTTGTATTTCACACCGAATGCGTGTGCCGCATCATAGACAACCTTTAATTTATGCTTGTCGGCTATAGCCTGGATCCTCTCAACATCACAGGGAATGCCGTATACATGAGTAGCCAGGATAGCCGAAGTTTTTGGGGTTATTGCCGCCTCGATCTTATCTGCATCGATGGTAAAAGTCTGGGGATGGATATCCGTAAAAACAGGTTCTGCATTTTCCCAAATAATGGAAGAGGTGGTCGCCACATAAGAAAAAGGAGTAGTAATGATTTCCCCCTTTAAATCCAGCGCCTTAATGGCTAGCTGAAGAGCAATCGTTCCATTGTTGATAAAGAAAAAATATTTTACACCAAGGTACTCCTTCAGTTTTTCTTCTAATTCATTTACCAATGGTCCGTTATTGGTAAGATGACATCTGCTCCAGATACCTTCCAGGTATTTCACATATTCCTCCAAAGGAGGAAGATAGGCTTTGGTTACATTGATCAATGGAAAAGTTTTATGATATGCTAATAACGTGCAATTTCAAGGAATCGTCTGCCGAATTTTTTAAGATTTTCCTGGTAGCGGGTGAAAGAATCTTCTTCGACATTTCTTTCAGGGTAATTGACTGTTGCTCCTGCCTGCCAGACCTGGAGTATTTTGCCGGAAAGATCCCCGGCATTCAGCGAACTAAAAAAGTAAGGGTTATCCGGATATTGTTCCAGGTGAACCCCGATATCCGATAAAAGTAAATTTTTGCCAAGAGCTTTGGCTTCCTCCACAGAGGTACTCCAGCCTTCGTTGACGGAGGGCTGCACTATAGCTACTGCATTACGGTATAATGCCAGTTGATCGGCCCTGGGAATCAACCCTAATAAATGCACCTGGTCACGTATTTTATATTCCGTCAGCATTTGAAGGATCTCGTTGGCATAAGATTGATTTCGGTAATCGACAATATTTCCGGTGCATATCAGATTAATCCTAACCCCCTGTTCTTTCAAAATTCCGATCGCCTCGAACAGGGTCTTATGATTCTTCGTAGGTGCAAATAAATTAGATACGATCAGGAACTTCCCGGGCACCTCATATTTTTTCCGGACGGAATCAAAATCATGGAAGTCAAAAATCGATCTGTCCAGAAAGACGGCAAAAGGCATAACATGAGTCTTACCTTTGGTTACCGGGAAAAACCGGTGGCAATCCTCTTCACAGAATTTACTGCTCAAAACGATTTTAGATGTAGTATGGGCGATATTAGAGATCACCCGGTCTGCCGCTTCGTTCGTATTCATATCAGCCCCATCCGGAAAATGCCGGTACTGAAAGTCGGCGATCCAGGAACCCACATTTAATTTTTTATTACAATCCGATAGGGTGGCGGGAAAGATATAATCGAAATGATTGTTAATGAGGAAATTTTCCAGCCTTGGATATACTCTTTTCATCAGGCGCCTTTCCACCAGCCACTTAAGGCGATTGGCCAAACTCCAGGGATCGAGTTCAGTTTCTGTGTCATGGGCATTGATTGCGATATTCCGGAATTTATCCAGTTCCCGGAAATTCTGCATTTTATGTTTGAATAAATGTACTTCGATATTCTCTTCTGGGGCGATACTGTTCAGCGCCCCCATTATATTGGTAATGTATTGAATCCCACCCTGCCAACCATCGTCACCCACAGCCATCAGGCCAATTTTCTTTATTTCCTTCATAAATAAGTACCCGTTTATCAGGAATTAAGGGTCCGGATCCAGTTTGCAAGTTCTTCCAGCCCGCTGTGGAGATCATATTTACATGAAAAACCGAGTTGCCCGATCTTTCCGGTATCCGCACGCCAATTCAATGGGTCCCCTTCTCTGACCTTCCCGTTAAAATAATATTTTTGTTTTACCTGAATAGCGTTAAAAAAAATGCCGACGGCCTCTTCTATCTTTGTTTCCACACCCGAGGCAAGATTATATACCTCTCCCTTTAATTCTCCCTTGTCCAGAACACAGGCTATTCCCCGGACAAGGTCACGTATATGGATATAATCCCTGCTTTCTTTGCCGGTTCCGAAAAGTTCGATATCGCCGGTGGCGTTCAGGGATTTCTGATAGAGGTCCCAGAATAATTGTTTTTTCAGCCCGCTTCCATATACGGAAAAGGGTCTGACAATGGCAGTTCGAACCTGAAAAAGAGAAGTATATTCCCTGCACAATAATTCAGCTATCGATTTATGACTGCCATAAGGAGATAATGGAGACAGGGCTCCCTCTTCTTTTATTGGAAGGGAGGAAGGATTACCATAGACCGCTGCGCTGGAGAGATGTAAATATCTGCACTCCGGCTGATTTTTGTAAATGGCGTCCAATAACCTTATTGTATCAAAACAATTAGCCTCAAAGTCTGATACGGGATGCGTCATCGAGTAGGGGACATTACCGCTTCCGGCAGCATTGATGACTACATCGAACAGGCGGCCTTTTAATACTTCATCGAATTCCGGCGAAAGGCGGCTTATCTTAGTATAAGCATACTTTCTGGAAGGCTGTTCATACAGGTCAAGGCCGAAGACCGAATCCTTACGAGAAGAATAATGTTCCACGCAATGGCTTCCAATGAATCCCTCCGAGCCGATAATAAGAATATTCATAACTTACCTGTTATCCCTTTTCCGCTGTCTAGTCAGTATACTTAATAATCTTTGCCGGGTTTCCTACCACTACGGCATAAGGAGGGATATCTTTTGAGATCAACGTATTGGCCCCTATTATGGCCCCTTTCCCAATAGTAACCCCTTTCAGGATCACGCAATTAAATCCAATCCATACATCATCTTCTATTATTACCTCCGCTTCCGGTAGCTGAAGGCTTCCCGAAAGGCCATTTTCCAGGAAATTGGCGAAATCAAGATGCCGTTCGCCCGAATTTAAAGGGTGTGAAATATTATCGTGGATATTGACATTGTGCGAAATCAAAACCCGGTTTCCGATACTGATCTTCCTGGAAGACCACACTTTTGAATGGGGACCTATAAAACAATAACTGCCGATTGAAATTTCGCCGCCATGCTTAAAAACACAAAGGTCCCCGATAATATAGGTCTTTTCCCCGATCCTGATCTTTTCCCTGTTATTCTGATTGTTATATATGCCTGATTCAGGACTGATAATGGCGGTTTCGTCAATGATCCCTATTTGATTGAGAAGTTTTTTTCTGTTTTCCCCCAGAATACGCAGATCCTCAAATCTGCCGATCGTATATACCTTACGACAGAGATATTTGATTATCCGCTTAATCATTGGTCCAGGTTGGATTAATGATCATACTGCCATAATCAAACCCTTCATATACCGCCAGTTCGGTTCCGTTATCGTGAATTCTAACCGGACAAACATTTTCAACTGAGTCATATATGGCCAGGTCTTTAGCCCAGATCACAAATACAAAAGAATAACTATTCGGAGCGATTAAAGAAGCCGGGAATTTTACGCTCCCTGTATAGCTGTTTTCGCCGGTTTTTTTAAAAAAGGAAACAGGTTTCAGAATGGTACATACCCTGTTTTGCAATTTGTCCTGCAAACCAATTCCTATTTGCAGGTTATTTATCATCTCGGTTATAATAAAATCGAATTTTATAATAATGCCCTCGTCAAATGAAAAATCGGATAAGGCTATATTTTTATTGTTTAACGTGATGATTTTTTCAAAATAATTTTTTTTGCCCGCTCTTTTTTCCTCTGGCAAAAAGTACCCGTTCTCCGTATCATTGTTATTGGCAATATATTTATCGATGATCTTGTTAACAGATCCCAAAGATTCGACCCTCCCTTTATTAAGCAATATAGCTGTATTGCAAAGTTGAGCCACTACACCCATATTATGGCTGACAAACAATACGGTGCGACCCTGATTCTTACTTACTTCTTCCATTTTACCCAGGCATTTCTTCTGAAACTGGGCATCTCCCACGGCCAGGACCTCATCTATTATTAATATTTCAGGCTCAAGGTGAGCTGCCACGGCGAAGGCAAGCCTGACATACATTCCGCTGCTATATCTTTTTACGGGGGTGTCCAGGAATTTCTCAATTTCTGCAAAGGCTACGATCTCATCAAATTTTTGACGGATCTCGATCCTGCTCATACCAAGTATGGCCCCGTTTAAAAATATATTTTCCCGCCCCGTCAATTCCGGATGAAAGCCAGTACCCACTTCGAGAAGACTTGCCACGCGCCCACGCAGCGAAATGCGACCTGAGCTTGGTTCCGTGATCCGGCTCAGAACCTTTAATAATGTGCTTTTCCCCGCGCCGTTACGTCCGATAATACCGACCCTGTCGCCAGGGTTGACCTCGAAGCTTACGTCATTCAAGGCGTAAAAATCTTCCTTCGTAACCGATGCATCCTTTTGGCCTCTTCCAGTCAGGCTTCTTGCCTTATTCACAATGACATCTCTGAGAGAGGTATATCTTTCCTGGGCTTCATGCGAAATAATGAACTTTTTAGCGACGTTTTCTACTTTAATGACGGGCTTCGACATTCTGGTTATATATTATCAGCAAATGATTTTTCTGTCTTACGGAAATAGCTAATTCCTAACCAAAGGAAAAGGAACGTAATACAAAGTGAAAGAATAAATCCGGGCCAATACAAAGGCTCCCCGGTAATACACCATCTAAACCCATCTATAATCCCAACCATAGGATTAAAAGAAAATAAGAAACGAGCCTTCTCAGAATATTTTTGGGTAATGATCGTGCTGCTATAGCCGACCGGTGTTATATAAATGCCCAGTTGGACGATAAAGGGAATGATATAGCGGAAATCCCTGTATTTCACATTTAAGGCGGTAATATAAAGTCCGACACCAAAAGAAATAAGGAAGGCCAATGCCACGAAAAGAGGCAATAGTACTATTTGCACCGGGGGGATGTACCGGAAGATCACCATTACCGCCAACAGGAGAACAAAGGTTATTCCCAGGTCCACAAGACTGACAATGACCGAACTCGCAGGAATGATCAACCTTGGAAAATAGATCTTTGTGATCAGGTTGGAATTTCCGATCAGGCTATTGCTTGCCTCCGAAAGTGCAGAAGAAAAGAATTGCCAGGGCAGAAGCCCTGCAAATACCAGGATCGGGTAAGGAACCGATGACTTGGTGTCCAGGTTACCTAATCTCCCAAAGACAAAAGTAAAAATGATCATAGTCAGCAAAGGCCTGATAACCCCCCAGGCTGCACCGATCATTGTTTGCTTATACCTAACTTTAATATCTCTCCAGCTGAGAATGTAAAACAGTTCCCGGTAACGCCAGAGATCACTCCAGTAATTTTTTTCAGAACGCCCCGGCTCTATAATCAATTCCGTAGCTGTTTGTTCCGATCCAGTCATATTATCGCGAATTTATCTAAACAACTTTTTCCAAAAACCTATAAACCTCTTAAACAGGTTTTTATTGCCTTTTTTAGCTTCGTCTTCCTCAAAATATCCGGATCCCGCCCCATAGCTATACCCGCCTCCATAATAACCATAGCTACGTCCATAATATCCCCCGCCATAATAACCACCCTCTGTCTTTATATCATTCAGCAACAGGCAAAGACTGGGTAATTTCCTGTTCACATATAACTCATCGATCAGGCGGATCTGATTACGGAAAGTATGTCCTTCGCGTACGATATAGAGGGTGCAATCGGCATAACGGCCGAGATTGGTGGCATCGCTGACAAGACCTACCGGCGCAGTATCCATGATTACCACTTCAAAATTTGCTTTCACCTCCTTCATCAATTCATCCAATCGTTTGTCCAACAGGATTTCAGCAGGATTCGGGGGGATGGGACCGCAAGGAATTACATAAAGATCGTCCACTCCCTCCACCTTAACGAGCAGGTCTTCAAAACTGGCTTTTCCGATAATATAATTGGTGATACCCATTTTACGTTTTAAATCAAGCCCTGAAACGATCTTCGGTTTCCTGATATCGAATTCCATGATCACCGTCTTCTTACCGGATAACGCCATTACCCCTCCCATATTCGTGCTGATAAAGGATTTTCCTTCCCCGCTGAAAGAGGAGGTGATCATGATAACCGGTCTTTCCACCTTGCCGATAATATACTGAAGATTGGTCCGGATGATCCGGAATTGCTCGGAGATCAGCCTTCTGCTATTGTGCTTGACCACCAACGATTCCTCACCGCTCGAATGTCCTATCTCGCCTAAAATGGGAGCATCCGTATGTTTTTCAACATCCGGCCTGCCGTTAACTTTATCCTGCAGCAGCTCTCGCATGGCCACAACTCCGACAGGGATAAGAAATCCTAATAATATATATAGAACATAGATACTCTTTTTGTCAGGACTCACCGGAACATTGGAACCTATGGCGGGTTCAACCACGTTGGAATTGGAAATGGTAGATGCTGAGGAAAGGGAAATCTCCAGTCTTTTCTGTAAAAGAAGCGAAAACAGGTCTTCCAGAATCTTCTGTCTTCTGCCTATATTGAGCATTTGCATGGACTTTCCCGGAAGAGATGTGACAAGCCCTTGCAGTTTTTCATCTTTTCTGTTGATATTATTGGAGGCGATGGAATAGGCCTGCTCTACGTTCAGTAAAGCCTGGTATATATCCCGCCGGATTTTATCCAATGAATTTTCCAAACCAAGAATAAGCGGGTTGGCAGGTGAAGTCGTCTTTATGTTATTCTCCCGCTCCAGTTGAATCTTATTGTATTCTGTTACTAATTGCAATAAAGCCGGCTCTTCTATTCCGAGATTAGTTGGTACCAGTTCATAACTGTTTTTTTTGTCGGCTATATATTTCAACAAATAGCCTACAATGGCCAGCCGGACCTCCATTTCGCTTCTTTCCTTTGCGCTTTCTCCAATTTTATCCAGGTAAGCTTTGGATTGGCCTTCAATATCAAAAACCTGGTTTTGCACCATATAATCCCTTAATCCGCCCTGCACTCCCCGGAGCGTATCGTTAAGTTCCAGCAATCTCGCATTGATAAAACGAAGGGTATTATCGGCAATCCGGTTTTTATCTTCGACCATCAGGGTGTCATAAACTGCCATCAAGGTGTTTAATACATCTTTACCCAGTGCTGTATTTTCAGATTCAAAACTTAAATTTAATATCGTGGACTGCTCATTGGCCTGACCGATCCTCAAGCCTCCGATTAAATTTTCATCTGCATTTTCCAAACGTAACCAACTGGCCTCAAATACCATGGTTCCGTAGGAATGAATATTTATATTCGGTTTTCTGACTATTCGAAACCGATTCCCCCGGTCTTCGATTATCTCTCCGAAACCTAGCTGGGTTTTACTTTCATTCAGCAGGAATTTTTCTTCACTCAAAACTGTTATTTTGCAATAGAAATCCGAGGAAGAATCAGCTAAATTTAAAATATCCAGGAAAAAAGGAGGGTCGGGGTAGATAAGGCTGGTTTTTACACTGCCTTTACTGTAATACCGGGACTGCAATCCCAGGTCCTTGGTTACCCGGCGCAAGACGGGCCTGGATTTTAATATTTCTTTTTCATTACTCAGGTTAATGGTTCCCTGCGACATAAACAATTCATCAAAACGCTGGTCCTTTTCTCCACCACCGCCCGAGTTTTGACGGTCGTTTTTGATAAGCAGGGAAGATTGCACCTTATAGATCTGAACGGTATAACGGATCTTCAGATAAGCTAAAAAAAAGAATAAGGAGACGCTGATCAATACCCAAGGTAAATAATGTAAATACCTGAAGATAAAATCTTTGGGGCTCATGGTCCACATAGATTTCGACCTTTTATCCATTGTGGCATCGGGAGCAAACAGCTCGTCGTTTTTTTCAGACATGGACTTTAAAACATTTTATTTTCTGAATATGCTATAGAGGATCGCCAGGGTCGAGACGATACTTACGCCAATGCTTACGTTCCTGATGGTGACCTGGTCATTGGCGGCTATTTTTTTGCGGGTAGGTTCAACATACACCACATCACCTTGTTGCAAATAAAAAAAGGGGGAGGCCATAATCTCCGGCTTGGTCAGATCTAATCGATTAAATTCCCTTTTCCCATTGTTATCCCGGATAACCAGGACATTGTCCCTGCGACCATAAAAGGTAATATCTCCCGATAAACCCAATGCTTCCAGAAGGGAGATACGCTCTCCGGGAATGGTAAATATTCCCGGCCTCGCCACTTCGCCTAACATCGTAAATTTATAATTCAAAAAACGGATGGTATAATAAGGGTTTTTTAATAAAGTGTCCTTTAGTTTGGAATCCAGTAACGTTTTTAAACGTGCCTTGGTAAAACCTTCCACATGCAACACACCAAGACCCTGCATTTGAATATTTCCTTCCTCATCCACCAGGTATCCCGGGGAAGTTGGGGAGGATACCCCTTGCTGGGCGCCTGCATTCGAACCTGTTCCTCCTCCTGAATTACCGCTGCCACCAGATGAACCGGAAGAACTGTTCAGGGAGACCACCGATTGATTATACAGGCTGGTTGCCAACGGATTATCACTATATATTATAATGCTGAGAAGGTCTCCCTTTTGAATAATCGGGTCGCTGATCGTTACCTGACTTAATTTTGCAGTATCGAACTTCCCCTGCATATAAACTATTTGCCTGGTGTTACCGCAAGAACAAAAAAGAATGGAAAATAAAGCCAGGATGGGTATGTAACGACGGTAATTTTTCCAAGGTGAGCAGAGGTTACGCATATTTCAAAAAAGAATTATCTTTCAAATCTAATATTTTTTTGATATAACGACATTTGATTTATCAACGGTCGCCACCAGGGAGTAACCAATACTCTCTATAATCACCTGCACCTTATTTTTTAATACTTTCACCACCTTCGCTTCTTTTTCCATAAATGCACCATGAAGTATGATTACTTTCGTATCAGGGTGAATGTCCAGGGGAAATGCCTGTACTTCATCATAGTCATTTAAGAAATTACGGATAATGGTTATCTCTTTGTCTTTTACAATCGCCGGTTTCCCAAGCCAATAGACAAAATTCACTATCCCATTGGTCATCCTTACATTGGTTTGTCCTTCCTCAGTCGTTTTTACAAACACGTATGACTTAAAAAGAGGTTCCTCCACCCATTTTATACGGTCACTCCACTTTTTTCTTACCCTGTTCAAGGGACAATACGTTTCAATACCCTTTGCCGTCAGGAGATTAAACACCTTCTTTTCCCAACGAGGTTTGGTGTACACAACATACCAGTTTCTTTTTAATTCGGACATAGCTTCGCCTCCTCAGTCACATCCTGTTTTTGCAACCGACCGGCCTTCCTTTATCATTTTTTATGCCAATCCTTCGGGAGTGTAGATCCAAAAACCCCCTGGGGGCAGCATTACCTATAACAGAAAAGGGTACAAGTGAGCATTCTATGAATTACTCCTTATACCCTTTCCATAATGTATTATAATAACAAGTCTCTCAACTTATTCTTCACAGGATTAATAAAGTTTTAAAGGTATTGGGGCTACAAGGACACAAAAAACTCATTGCGCTCCGGAATTATTGCATCAACATCCTTATAATTTCTTATAAAAGAGCATTTTACGCCCTTTCGTTGCAAATATAGGAGATTTTATTATCCAATTTTTTTAATTGTAATTGGAAAAACAGGATTTTTAAGACCAAAAAAAGGAATCCATATTTGCTTACCTTGGCAATCGTAAACTTTCAGATTTTGAGACAAAGATTTTATTCTTTAGATGTCTTTCGGGGAGCGACTGTAGCTTTAATGATCCTGGTGAATAATCCCGGCAACTGGAGCTATATCTATGCACCCCTGGAGCATGCGCCCTGGCATGGATGTACACCAACAGATCTTGTATTTCCTTTTTTCCTGTTTGCCGTAGGTAATGCCATGGCCTTTGTATTACCCAGGTTGGAGGCGGCCGGTGATGCCGCTTTTCTGAAGAAGGTCATTACCAGGACTTTGTTAATTTTTTTCATAGGGTTGTTTCTGAATTGGTTCCCCTTTATTAAATGGTCGGGAGGCCACTTAGTCTTTAAAGCCTGGACCGACCCGGCAGATCCGTCCCATCCCTTGGCCGATCCGACAGGCATCCGGATCTTAGGAGTGCTTCAACGGATTGCCCTGGCCTACTGTCTGGCCAACCTAATTCTTTATTATACCAAAATCAGGGGAGCTTTTGTGAGCGGTGCTGTGATTCTGCTGGGTTATTGGGTGAGCTGTTCCCTTTTGGGAAACCCGGCGGACCCCTTTAGTCTTCATGGATATTTTGGAACAAACCTGGACAAAGCAGTATTAGGAGTAGCTCATATGTATAAAGGAGAAGGGGTTGCATTCGATCCAGAAGGGTTGGCCAGTACACTGCCGGCTGTTGTCCAGGTTATATTCGGGTATCTCGTCGGACATACTATCCTGCAAAAAGGCAAAACCTATGAAATGATCTCCGGATTATTCGTCACCGGCTGTGTGCTGGTATTTGCCGGTTTTTGTTGGGATACGGTCTTTCCTGTTAATAAAAAGATATGGAGCAGTTCTTTTGTGGTCTATACGACCGGGCTGGCCATCCTGGTTCTTTCTGTGTTACTTTATCTTATAGAAATGAAGGGAAGAAAGGGCTTCTTAACCAGGTTTTTCGATGTTTTCGGGAAAAATGCCTTGTTTATATTTATGGTCAGCGGAATACTTCCCCGGATATATGGTCTTTTTAGGATTGCAGATGGAACCGATGCCCAAGGAGCTAATGTGTATAAAGGACTCAAAGAATGGATGTACGACCACCTTTTTTCTCCTGCATTCGGCCTCATGAACGGATCACTGGCCTATGCCATCTTTAATATCCTGCTATTCTGGGTTTTATGTTATGTCCTGGATAAAAAGAAGATTTATATTAAGGTATAGTGAAATCATTTTTTTTCTCCGGCCAGGCTTGCTATCAGCCAGTACAAGGTACAGGCAACTATAAACAGTATACAAACGATAACTATGGAAAATTTTACTCTGGCCAGGTTATAAGCAATAGAAACACTCCATTTGGAAACTTCTCCATGCAAAGTTTTGGACATGGCTATATTTTCGATTACGTCGCAAATAGTAGCAATTAAGATCAACCACGAAAACCCTCGCCCTCCCTTGTTCAGGATATCGTTCCCGGTGCAGGCAGAAATAAACCGGCAACCGAGGGCAATGGCAATGGTGTAAAGGGCAATAAAAAAATAAGCTAGATAAATACTTTTCACACCCTGCTCGTATTTCCCCGTATTTTTCCAATCTTGTACGATGGCATTGGCTTTATCCACCGTTTTGGCGATCTCGAATTGTACGATCTCCCCGGAACTAAGCGGAACCAGGGAATTTCTCATCCAGACCATATAGGCAATTGTCAGCAGAAAAAATAACCAAAAAAGTTGTCGCAGACGGCTGAAACGTGCGGGCCACGAAGAGGGTTCCATAATGAATTGAGATTTTTACTTTATGCTGTTAAGTTATAAAAAAATAAGACCCGTTTTACTACTATTTTTTGCCTGATTGTCCGTTAAGATATTTTTATCAATAATACAGGTAAATAACAGGTTTCACCTGTTGCTGAATCCAAATCCTAGCCTTTGCGTTCTTCTTCAAGACAGCTGCTTAAACCCGCCAACCCTTCTTCCAGTTGTTCTCCGGTCGGCCAGCCAAACCCAATCCGCATATATTGCCGGGGCATTTCAAACCAATGTCCTGGACCGGCGTAGGTGCCATATTTTTTCAGCAGGATCTTATAAAAGTCATCCAGATCCACTTTTGAAGGATCCTTAATTCGGGGAAAACACACACAGCCGCCCTGTGGCTCCACCCACTCAAACTCAGCCTGCCCCTTCATCCATGTTTTTACAATTCCGAATTTTTCCCCTAAATCGTTTCGGATCGTTTTGAAGAACAGATCCTTATGCTGCATATACCTGAAAGCCACTTCTTCATCCAGCACAGAGCCGCAGATAAAGATCTGCTCCTTGGCAGCCAGGAAGGTCTGCATCAATTCCTTATTCCGGCAAATGATCCAGCCAACCCGGATACCCGGGAGGCCATAGGTTTTGGAAAGAGAAGAGACACTTATCACCCGCTCGGACTGGGTTGCCGCAAGCGGTAGTTTTTCTCCGAATACCATGTCACGATAGGTTTCATCCACCAGGAGCCAGGTGTTACCAGCCTCGGCGATCGATACCAGTTCCTTCATCTCTGCACTACTCAGACAGACTCCTGTAGGATTATGGGGATGGGTAACGGAAATATATTTAGTCCGGGGTGTAACGGCCTTGCGCAGGGCATCCAAATCCAGCCGGAAACCATCTTCAAAACGAAGATCGACGGTGCGGACCACTGCACCGATTGCCCGGGGTGTTTCCAGGTTGGTGGCATAGTTGGGTCTGACCACCACCATTTCATCTCCGGGTTCCAGCAGGGAGGTAGCTATAATGTACAAACCTGCAGCCGCACCAATCGTCAGCAACACATCCTCTTTTGTAAGCCCCCCGCCACTATCCGTATCTTTTATCAGTAACTCCCTCAAACCAGGGTGGCCTTCATGCGAGCCATAACAAAGTACCAGGTCTTTGAGGTCAGGAGCGAATGCTCCTGTATTTCGGAAGAAACTATCCGTATAAGAACTTTCAGAAAGATTGTTTTTTATGGTATCGTATCCCAATTGTTCAGGGGATTCTACTTCAATGGGCATTCTTCGGTAACGCATACGGGAGACTTTGGATACAAGTTACCCTCGATCCGGGGAAATGACAAATCAAAACAATCTGCCTGCCGCTCAAAACAATCTGCCTTGCTCGCCTGGTCTCCGGAATTGTGTGGTATCGAGCTCCCAGCGCTCTTCATTAAGCCCATACTTTTGGGTATAGCGGGCATATTGCTGAGCGACCAGTTGGGCGATATTTCCTTCCCCCCGCATACGAACTCCAAAACGGCTGTCATTCACCTTACCATCATGACCCGACTCGATCAGGTGCCAGACCTTATCCGCTCTGTCCGGAAAGTTCTTATACAACCAATCATGAAATATGAGTTTGACCGCCCCATTGAGACGGATAAAGGTATAGGCAGAGAAGGTGGCGCCGTTTTCAGAAGCGGCCTTCATGATCCTTTGCATTTCATGTTCATTGAGACCGGGGATCATTGGACCCAACATAACGCCCATGCGCACTCCGGCCTCGCTTAATTCTTTAATTGTACGGAGTCGTTGCCGTGATGTCGTTGTCCGGGGTTCCATTGCCCTGCGCAATTCCTCGTCGACGGAAGTGATCGATATCAGGACAGATACCAGTTTTTTTGCAGCCATTTTTGCAAGAAGGTCTTTATCCCGCAGGATACCCGCATTTTTAGTAATTATCCCCACCGGCTGATTGAACTCCAGGCAAACTTCCAGTAATTGCCGGGTGATCCTGAACTTTTTTTCGGCTGGTTGATAACAATCTGTATTGCCGCTAAGGGAAAGAGGCAAACATTGCCACTTGGGATTCATGAGAAATTTCCGGAGCAATACTGGTGCATTTTTTTTCACGACGATCTTTCTTTCGAAATCGAGGCCGGCGCTATAACCCCAGTATTCATGTGCATTCCGCGCATAACAATAGGTGCAGCCATGTTCGCAGCCCTGGTAAGGGTTCATACTATAATACATACCCACATCCGGGCTGTCCACCTTATTGACAATTCCTTTTGCATTTTCTTCCAGGAATTGGGTCTCGGCATTGGGTATGATCCAATCATCGATACCCTCGATATGCTCTTTGACCGTTTCATTCTTAAGAAAACGGTTCTTTGGATTGAATTGAGCGCCCCTGCCCTTGAGATATTGGCCCCCCGCCCCCCTAAAGGGGGCACCTTCATCATTTAGAGTCGTCCCTTTTTGAGGCAGATCAGGTAACTCACTGGTATACTCGTAGATTTCACTCATATCATTTCTATTAAACACTCAAAAGTCTTCTTAATTCTTATCCCCCCTTTAGGGGTTAGGGGGCAAATAATTCTCCCTGCCTTGTCGATACCGGGAGGTTCTGAAACACCATCCTTTCCGCGATCTGCCAGGCCTTTTTTCCTTCATCCCGGCGAAGCAGCAACATACTGTCGGCGATAAAACGACCGGTAAAAGAACGATGACTATATTCCAGCCACCCTTTCTCATATTGCCAGGGCAATAGTTTCCGGGCGATAATAAAGTTGGGCTCATCTATAAAATGAGGCTTATGCTCTTTATCCGGTTTCATCAACCGCTGTATTTCCTTTACCTCCTTTACCAATCCGCGAATGGGCAGTTTACTGACAACATTGATAAAAATAGAATGGGAGGGAAAGCTTCCAAAATCCTTTAATTCTACCTTGAAGGGACAAAAACCCATGGCAATGGTACGGAGCCTCTGGATAATACGTTCCTCCATCAACGTTACCTGGGTAAACTTTACCAGGGCAAGATGAGGCCTGCCCCCTATCGCCGAAGGGGCCTGGTAGGCATCATAAAATTCTTTTTTTACCCGGAGTACCTTGTTACGTAATTCTTCATGAGGGCTCAATACCAGCAGGTATTCCGTGACCGGTAATTGTTTTTTATAATTCTCATGAAAAATCCGGGTGACAGGTTGAATGGTTTGTTGCATAATTTTCTTTTTTTTATTAGGTAAACAGCAGGCCGGCAATCGATAAAGATCTTTCAGCAAAAGAATAAGGCAGAATAAGGCCGGTCAGGAAACAGCATGTTCAGTATCCGGCAATAAACGGAATATATTCACAGTCTTGCAGGGAGCGAAAGGATGTTCCCGTTTTAACAGGATCAGTTCATCCACCCGGAACGATTCGTGAAAGGTCCTTCGGGAATAATCAGGCATCGCTTTGTTATATACCTGTTCTGTCAGACTGCCGGCAATACTCAGATAAGGGTTGTTGATCAGGTTAACCGGCGGGCAGCCGGAAGAACGGATAAAATCATCGATGGCTCTCAACTGCTGCATCAATTTGCGAAAGGGCTGCGGGTCCTGCACCCTTAGATAGATAGTATGCGGGGGAAACCCGCTGAAATTGTTGAGTGACATATCAAAACTCCTGTACCGGTTGCAAATCCGGTGGATCCAGCGGATCAGCGTTTCTTCCATCACTTCGCCAGCCTGGAAGGCAGCCATCGTGATATGGGGTTTGTTCCGGTTATTAACCTGTTGGTTTACCTGGAGCCCATAATCCCTGGAAAACTGTTCCTGCTCCTCCAACAGTTTATTATGCAGTTCTCCTTGAGGATATATAACAAGCAGATATTCAGCTCTTTGAGATTTTTCTGTCCCGGCTCCGAAATCTGTTGCCGAAGTAGAGAAAAAAGATTGTCGGTTTTCTAAAGCAGTATTCATAAAAATTTGAGTTGATCAATTATTTAGCATAAATTTACTAAATAAATTAGTTAATCAATAATTTATTTTTCCCACCTCCTGATGAAGTACTCTTAAGGAAAAAAACATTTTTATGGAAATCGAAGAATTTTATGGCTTGGGATACAAAGGAAGTAAAGGCTTCTCCCAATGGGATATCCCTACAGCCAATGCAACCGGCTTTGGCGCTGCTGCCGATGATTATATGGAAAGAGGTATCGACCTCAATGAACAACTGATCCGTAATAAGCCCGCCACATTTTTTATGCGGGTCAGCGGCGATGCCATGACAGGCGCAGGTATTTTCAACGGCGATGTGGTCATTGTAGACCGGTCGCTTAAAGCAGCCAATGGTAAAGTGATCATCGCCATCCTTAACGGAGAAATGCTGATCCGTCGTTTTGAAAAAACCTTTTCCAGGATCCGTCTCCTGCCGGAGACCGATAAATTATCCCCGATCGATATCGATCTCTCCGGTGCTGAATTTTCAGTATGGGGGGTGGTGACTTATGTAATACACACCCCCTAACCCCCTAAAGGGGGAATTATAATTTAAAGAAATTTAGGTTATGAAGAAAACTATGTTTTATGGAGCGAGCACTTTAACCTTTCAAAGAGCCAAAGATCTGCGTAATCGGTTGACTGTGGCTGAAAATGTGCTTTGGGACTATTTGCGGACCAAACCATTCGGCTGCAAGTTTAGAAGGCAGCATCCTTTTAGGGAGTATATTGCCTATTTTTATTGTCATCAATTGAAATTGGTTATTGAAGTTGATGGACCGATCCATGATAATATCAAAAAAGCAGATGAAGAAAGACAAAATATCATAGAATCGGAAGGAATTAAAGTAATCCGATTTTCAAATGATGAAATAATTAAAAATAAAAAATGCGTAATTGAAATATTAAATTCCCTAATAAATGTCTGTTGAAAATAACCCCCCCCTCAGGCAACTGAGCGAAGCGAAAGTTGGGAACGAGTTACTGAACAGTGTTCAGGAACGAAGTTCGGGGGGGATGAAAGCCATAGTAGATTGTAATAGCTTTTATTGTTCCTGTGAACGGTTGTTCCGTCCCGATCTCTGGAACAAACCTGTAGTAGTACTCAGCAATAACGATGGTTGTATCATTTCCCGCAGCGATGAAGCAAAAATGCTGGGGGTAGGAATGGCTGGCCCTTATTTTCTGGCCAAGCCCATTATTGAAAAACACAAAGTAGCCGTATTCTCTTCCAATTATCATTTATACGGTGATATGAGCCGCCGGGTCATGGATACCTTGCGAACCCTTTCCGATGAAGTGGAAGTTTATTCGGTTGACGAGGCATTCCTCGATCTTGGTAAAGTCCCTGCAGATCAGCTCAACGAATATGCACACCATATTAAAAACACGGTGGAGCAATGGACGGGCATCTCTGTTTCCGTTGGTGTAGCCCCCACCAAAACCCTGGCCAAACTGGCCAACCACCTGGCGAAAAAGGATAAAAAAGGAACCGGTTGCGTAAGCCTTTTGGTGACGGAAGAGGACCAACGTCTGGCTTTGCAGCAAACCCGGGTGGACGTTCTTTGGGGCATCGGCAGATCGTACGGCTCCAAACTGATCAACTGGGGCATCACCAGCGCCTGGGAATTACGCAATATGCCCGAAGAATGGGCCCATAGGAATATGGGAGGCGTAGTGGGAGTAAGACTGATCCGTGAATTACGCGGTCTTCCGGTCATCGTAATGGAAGAAGAGCTGGACAATAAAAAAATGATAGCGACCACCAGAATGTTCGGAAGACCTGTTACGGCCTTGAAGGAATTGCAGGAAGCTATCGCCACCTATGTGTCAAGGGCTGCGGAAAAGCTTCGCCGCCAAAATAGCGCCGCCAGGGTGATCAGTGTATTCATTGTAACCCGGGAACAGGATCACACTGTTGATTTTAAACGGGGATCCTCTATTAGCAGTTATACAACCCTGGATTCGGCCACCTCCCTTACCCATGAATTGATCAAACCGGCCATTGAACTGGTGGAAAACCTTTTTGAAGAGGGAAAAGTATATAAAAAAGCAGGGGTCATGTTAAGCGGTCTGGTACCGGACAGCTCCGTGCAAGGCAATCTTTTCGTAGCTCCTTCCCGCAATCAGCATCGTTTACTAATGAATACGATCGATAATATCAATTTCAGCATGCGTGACGAAACCGTAAAGTTTGGGTCCTCCGGGATGAATAAAAGCTGGAAAATGCGGCAGGAACTGCGGTCAGGCCGGTATAGTACCCGCTGGGGGGATTTAAAGACGCTAAAATAATATTTTCGGGGTAGTCCCAGTCCGGAATGTAGGTCTGCCCCGAAAAACCGTTAAATCAAACTTTTTTCAGGATCTTTAAAATATCCTTACCCTTCATACGTCTACCCTGATAGAATATGGAGGAATTAGCAACGATACCACCGCTTATGGGTCAATCATCCGGGAAAAACATTACATCGGTCATTAGCCATTTTGGCAAAAGACTGTTGAGTTTTATCCGCCAGCGAGTCAACAGCGAGGCGGATGCTGAAGATGTTTTGCAGGATGTTTGGTATCAGCTCACTACCACGGTGGATACGGAGCCTATTGAAAAAGTGAGTAGCTGGCTGTTTACCGTAGCCCGTAACAAGATCACAGACCGGTATCGCAAAAAGAAACCGGAATCCCTGGAAGCATTGCTTGCCCCTGATGAAGAAGAGGACGGGGGAGACGGCAGTGATTTTTCATCTATCCTGATGGACAACAGCAATAATCCCGAAACGGCTTATTTGCGGGAACTTTTTTGGAAAACCCTGAATGAGGCGCTGCAGGAATTACCGGAGGAGCAGAGGACTGTTTTTGTCTGGAACGAATTGGAAGATATGCCTTTTAAAGAAATTGCCGAAAGGACGGGAGAGAATGTAAATACGTTGATCTCACGGAAAAGATACGCCGTCCTGTTCCTGCGAAACAGACTGACGACACTTTATAACGAAATTATAAATCATTAAATATACAGATCATGAAACGTTTTTGGGTTCGCAAAATAGCTGGTTTTATTGTTTTAGCCATTGCTGGAGTGTTCGTTTTCGGAAGCATTGTCATGCTTTTATGGAATGCCTTACTGCCTGTGTTATTTCACTTCCCTGTCATTAATTTCTGGCAGGCGCTGGGCCTTTTATTATTAACCAAGATATTGTTCGGAGGCTTCCGCGGAGGCGGCCCAAGGGGTCCGTGGAAAGACAAAATGAAACAGCGCTGGATGAATATGACGCCGGAAGAAAAAGAAAAATTCAAACAGGAGTGGGGCAACCGGTGCAGAGGTGGGGGTGGCAGATTCCAGGGCAACCGGCCGGGCAGTTTCCAACAGGAAGCTCCTGAAAAGGAAGGCTGATTTATTTACTGACAAATTCTTTCGCAGCTAACCTATACACTATATAACATGAACACCCAACAATTCGATACCCTCTGCCATCCTGGGGATAAGGAAGAAAAACTGGCCGGTTGGCTGATGCCCCTTAAGAGCAGACAGCAGAACGAATGGGCCATTGAACGATTGAACATCCAACCTTATCAGCATCTTTTGGAAGTTGGTTATGGTACAGGTATTACCTTACAGGAGGTGGCCCGGAAATTAAAGGTGGGCTTTCTGGCCGGCATCGATGATTCCATTGCCATGTATCGTCAGGCATATGGCAGAAACAAACAATTCATACAAAGACAGCTTTTGCAATTGCATATCGGCAATCTGAACGAACTGTCTTATCCTCCTTATTACTTTCATACCATATACGGAACGAATATTCATTTTGCCTGGAAAGAACCGGAATTGGAATATATGCGGTTGAACAATCTGCTTAAAAACCGGGGTAAATTGGTTATGATTTTGCAATCACGTACCACCAGGAAAGAGGAAGCCTTTAGGCAGGCCGCAGAAAAAATGCGTCAGGATTTTATAGGTTCAGGCCTTTCCGAAGTAAGTATCGAATACGGTGACAGGTACCCGGGAATCGTTGCTGCTGTTACAGGAATTAAACCTTAACAAAAAACCGGTTCCCGGTCTTTTCAGTCCCATTATCTTCTTAGGCGGAGGAACGGTTGTCTCCTCCCTTTATGGAAACTTTAACAATCCCCCGTTAAATTTCCTTCTCCTTTTTCACTCCAATATACAAGGTTGAAAAGTCGGCAAAAAGAAAGCCTGAACAAAACAACCTGTCACTCTAAAACTTACAATTATGAACACGCGCAGAAATTTACTCATCGCTTCCATGATCCTTTCCGGAACGCTTTTAGCCAGCGCCAGTCATGCTCAGGTCTATGTCAGCGCCCATATTGGTTTCGGATTTCCGGCACCAAGGGTTTATTACGCTCCGCCGCCTCCTCCTGTAGTATATGAGCAGAGATATGCTCCTGCACCAGTAGTGTATCAGGAATCTTATCCCATGGCTGAATACTATACTTATCCGGCCTGGCAGGGCCACTATCGTGACCGGTGTTATTATGAACACTACCGTCCTAATTTCGAAAGGGATCGCCGGTACCACGGCAACAGATGGGAAAGAGAAAGGCATGAAGATAACAGAGACCGGAATCAAAATGAACATCACGACAGGGGCAGGGGACATGGCCGGGAATGGTAATACTGAAAATCAGTGAATACACTTTAAAAGAATAATTTAAAAGAGTAAAAGAGAGAGCCTCCTGTGTTTGAAAAGAAACAGGGGGCTTTCTTTAATCATCATCTCCGGATCTTGCCTTCACAAAGGCAGCCCTTCTCGGTGCAGGTAGTTTAGCATCCAATCCCCTGATCCCTTTCCAAAGTATCTCGTTAAATAAAAGATCTGGAATACGATCTTCCCGGGTAAAATCCAGCCCGGCGGATTTTTTTGCCATCTCGTTCCACGCAATATTTTTTTCGGTCAGATCTACGCGGGCCGGTACCGCGTGAAAAGGGGAGTGATCGGGCTCCGTCGTAAAACATCGCCACATCGCCTCAGCGGCGGCATCATATTGACTCATGGGTGGAATACCCAGGATCAACTCTATCGTCCGTAAAACAGAGGTAGTAGAATACATCGTATGATCCACAAAATGGCGCTTCACCAACCCACCCGCCAAATACACGGGGCTTCGATGAGCATCAACATGATCCGGCCCGTTCTGGGCATCATCTTCCAGTATAAAGATCACGCTCTCTTTCCATATCGGGCTTAGGCTAAGGTATTCAACAAATTCTCCTACAGCCAGGTCATTGTCCGCCACATGGGCAAAAGGAGTGGGTCTGCCCTTTCTGAGACCTTCCGTATGGTCATTGCCCAAACGAAGGGTATTGAATCGGGGCAAGGCATTTGCAGCCAACAGCGAATCGAAATCCCTTTTCCATTGCCCTACCCTTACGGTATCCTTAACCCCCATATCCCATCCCGTATAATTGAGGCAATAATGTCCCTGCAACACCTTGATATTGGGTTTATAATTATCCGCAAACTCTCCATAGGTTCTGAAGCTGACTCCCCCACGCTGACAGAAGTCCCAGATAAACCCTCCTTTATTATTGGCAATTTCCCGCTTGCCTTCCCCATCATAAGCACCTCCACGTCCTCCGTAACTGGTAGGCCAGGTCTTTTCAAGATAGTCAGTTGCATACCCTCCCATACTCCAGTTATGACCATCCGCACTGACCTCTGCATCCACGTAAAAATTATCGAGTAATACAAATTCCCGGGCCAGCGCATGTTGATTGGGTGTGATCCTTTCTCCGAATAATACCAGGCTGCTGTCACCGTTGCCTTCTTTTACATCCCCTAAGACCTGATCATAAGTTCTGTTTTCTTTTATGATATAAAACACGTATTTGAGAGGTGAAGGATCTCCGACCCTCATAGGAACGGGGTTTCCCTGTTCTCCTTTTGCCAATAATTCTCCCGGTTTCGTATAAGGAGTATTTTGGTAGACCTGGGCTGAATATTCCTCCAGGGTCTTTTCATCAGGTTCATTTATAATGCTCATTCCTCCTTTGAACAAGCCTCCTATATATTGAACAGGATGAACTTCCTTTTCTTTTTTTACCACTCCTTTCTGGTACCTTACTTCCTCTTTTCGGTTGACCGGGCTCGGACCGAACGGATTAGCCATGGAAGAAAACCCCTTTCCATTGGCTACCCATATTTTCTTTCCCACAATCTTAAGGCTTGTAGGGTACCAGCCGACCGGGATAAAACCTTTGGATCTGCTTGCACCGGGTTTGCTCACATCAAATACGGTCAAACAATTGTTATCTGCATTAGCTACATACAATGTCTTTTGGTCACCGGATAACGCAAGCGCATTGGTGGTAGAACCCGGCGGGGCATCGGCATATAAAGCTGCATTCAGTGTCTCCACCACCAATCTTTTCCGTATATCGATTACGGAAACAGCGTTGTCATTTGCATTGGCTACGAATAACCAATTCCCGTTTCTCGTTAGACAAAGATCATTGGGATTATCCCCTACTTTGATCTCCCCGGAAATAGTGCGGCTTTCCGTATCGAAGATCAAGAGCTTATCACAGCCCCAACAGCTTATATACAATTCTTTTTTATTTTCAGAAAGGAGGCATGAATACCCTTCACCTCCAAGCTCCGTTTTATGTAAAACCGTTTTCCTGACCAGGTCTATTATATACAATGAATTATTCTCCTTGGTCACTACATATAATAATTTCTTCCGGTCGTCTATATCCAGGCCTGCCGGGCTGATTTTCTCAGGCCTTTTATTCCCCAGCAGAATACTATCCACGAGGATCAATCCCCTTCGATGAGGACCAGGCCCAGGCTCCGGATAGTTCACAGCATATTTCAGGATACGGTTGTCATTTCCTCCGGAGGCATAAAGGAATTTGCCATCTGCGCTGAATTTCAACCCAAACCATGATTTAGGGATCATTATACTGTCCACTATCCTTTCCGTCCGGACATCTATGAGCTGAAGGGTCTGGACACTCTGTCCATTATTGGTTACTGCCAGATAATTTTTTGACGAAAGGGCCATATTCAACGGAAGATCTCCTAAAGTCAAACTATGCCCCGCAGGGGAAAGCGACCATCCATTTGGCAGGGTAATCCTGTTTGTTATCCTATGGTCTGAAAGGGTATCAGCCACGGGTGCCGGCTCCTGGGAGAAGGCCCGAAAACACAGGCTTCCTGAAAAAAGGGCTATACAAACAATTTTCCAATGAGCCAGAGCTTGTTGCATAGAATAGCGCTTTTAATTATAGGTGTTTATTATAATAAGACAAAGCTACTTTTTCTCATCAAGCATTTTCCGGTCCGGTAACCGAATTAATGACAAAATAATTCAGGGGAACAACTCTTCGGCTTTCGCAACAGATTCGGGTTTGCCCACATCGATCAGCTTCGAATGGCTATGATCGAAGCCTCTGATCTTATGGCTACCTGCAAGATCAAGGTAAACATCGACTATAGAGAACTTTCCCTCCTGCTTCATCAGAGAAAAAAGGACCGGTTCAATGACATGTATTCCGCTGAAGGCCTTCTGAAAAAGGGGGCTTCGGCTGTTGACTATTTTTTCCTGGCCTGTTTGAATATTTCTCCAGCCACATAACTCCAGTTGCTCATCGAATAAAAAATAACGGGAGGTTGTCCTGTCAGTTACGCCTAATGTTGCCAGAGGGCGATGCTGGAAATGGGTCCTTATAAGGTCATTAAGGTTAAGATCCGTCAGGATGTCTACATTCAGCAAAATAAAGGGTGATGTATCCAGGTAGGCTGCTGCATTTTTTAATCCGCCGCCTGTTTCGAGGACTTGGGCCGATTCGTCGCTTATCGTAATATGGCTTCCCCATCCCTGGTTTTCACGTATTGCCGCTGTGATCTGCTCGCCGAAATGGTGGATATTAACCACCAGATCCCTTATTCCGTATCCCTGAAGGTATTCGATATTCCGCTGCAGCAAACTCTTACCATTCACCAACGCCAGGCCTTTTGGATGCCGGTCTGTCCAGGGCTTAAACCGGGTACCCAAACCTGCGGCCAGGATCATTGCCTTTGAAATTAAGGGGGCTTCGGAATTGTTCATCCTGGAAGATTTGTGAAAAATAAATTAGGGGGGTTACAACACAATATTCTGCACAAGAGGGCTTTTTTCCGGGTAATCCGTATTAAAGTGAAGACCGCGGCTTTCTTTGCGGAACTGCGCTTCTTTTACGATCAGGTAACCGACCGTGATCAGGTTTCTTACTTCGCATAATTGGGGGGATACGGCCGTTGCCTCGTAAAGGGCTTCAATTTCTTCATGCAGGAGATCGAGCCGCTTCATTGCCCTTTGCAAACGGGTATATGTCCGGACGATACCCACATAATCGCTCATCAGAAGCTGTAATTCTTTCAGGCTTTGCGTAATCAGGATCATTTCAAGGGGCTCCATCGTCCCTTGGGCATTCCAGTCCGGAATGGATTCTTTAAAGGGAATACCGTCTGCTTTCTGAACGCTGTCCAGGTAACACCGGTGAGAGAATACCAACGCTTCCAGTAAGGAATTACTGGCCAGGCGGTTTGCTCCATGTAAACCCGTAGAGGCACATTCACCGCAGGCATATAAATTTCGTATTGAAGTACGACCCCATTCATCTACTTTGACACCGCCGCAGCTATAATGGGCTGCAGGTGCCACCGGGATCAGGTTCTGCGTGACATCGATGCCGATGGATATACATTTCTCATATATATTCGGGAAATGTTCGATGAATTTTTCCTTGCCCATATGACGGCAATCAAGGAAAACATGTTCCGTTCCCGCTTTTTTCATTTCACTGTCGATAGCCCTCGCTACGATGTCCCGGGGTGCCAGGTCTTCCCGTAAATCATAATTTTTCATGAAAGCCTCATCCTCGTTATTCCTGAGGATCCCTCCGTCACCACGAACAGCTTCCGTAATAAGGAAAGAAGGACTGATCCCCGGTTCATAAAGAGCAGTAGGATGAAACTGAATAAACTCCATATTCTCGATCCGGCCCTTGGCCCGGTAAACCATGGCCACCCCATCGCCGGTTGCGATCTTCGGATTGGTAGTGGTGCGGTATGCCTGGCCGTTGCCTCCTGTTGCGAGCAGGGTGATACGGGAAAGGATCTTTACGATCTTTTTGGTATGCTGATCCAGGGCATATACCCCATAACATTCGATATCCGGGGTGGATTTGGTGACCAGGAACCCAAGGTGATGCTGGGTTATCAGGTCCAATACAAACCAATGTTTGATGACGGTTATGTTCGGCTGGTTGGCGACGGTATCCAATAAAGCCCTTTCGATCTCTTTTCCGGTAACATCCTTATGATGAAGGATACGGAATTCGGAATGACCGCCTTCTTTTCCCAGTTTAAAATCTCCTTCGGCGTCCTTATCGAACCGGGTGCCCCAATCGATGATGTCCTGGATACGTTCCGGCCCTTCTTTCACCACCATTTCAACCACATGGGGATTGCAAAGCCCGTCTCCCGCTATCAGCGTATCTTGTATATGTTTGTCATAACTATCCTTTTCCAGATCCGTAACGCCGGCTATTCCACCTTGCGCATATTTGGTGTTTGTCTCATCGGCACGGGTCTTGGTTATCACCAGTACCTTTTTTTCAGGGTGATGCTGGGCTATTTTCAATGCATAACTCAAACCTGCTATTCCGGAGCCGATCACTAAGAAATCTGTTTGCATAAGTTGTCTGATTGGCTGCAAATTTAGCATATGAAGGCCATTTGAACTTCAAATAGCAGCAGATCAATATTCTATTTTATAACCAAACTGCTCCGGCTTTTCGAATATGTCGATCAAATTGTACTTGATGGTAACCGATTTTTTATCTTCGGAGAGTTTTGCCAGCGGGTTGTCGACTTTCTTTATGGCCCGGGGAAGTTTAACCGTTGTGGTATAATTTATTTCAACACCCATCTGCCCGGCTTGTTTGACCTGTTCAAGCTGGGGATTATTCTTCAGGGCATTCCATTTTTCCAGGTTCAGTTTTTTGCTCATCAACCCATCCGTACAGGTAAAATCATAAATCCCGTTAAACTGATTGATATCCGGGTTCCCGCCACCCTGCGCACCGCCGCCGGGTGTCATTCCCTTGAATAATTGAGTGGTTCCCAGAGAGCCATCGCTCATAGCCGCATATAATTTTTGCAGATTATCCAGGCTGGTGAATGGAAAGAGCATATGTGTCTTGAAAACTTTCTCTTCCAGGTTGAGCTTAATATGAATGCTTCCGGTACGAAGAAGCGCTTTTTTTTCAGGGCTCAGGGTGGTAGAAGTATCGACAATGTCTTTCATATAGATCGTCGTATCCATTCTTTCCATTCCCTTTTTGGCTAATTCTTCTTTCCCCATATAGGTCTGCAACATCTCCACCATCTGGCTCATATCCATATCGATGGCCAATTCCCCGGTGCCATCCTTTTTTACTTCGATTATCTCATTGATATCCAGGCATCCGGTAAAACAAAACGCCAGCAGGATAGGTAGAATAAACTTCATGATCTTCATCTGTTCAAAATTTAGAAGGCAAATTACTTTTTTACTGGACGCTAACCTTGTACCTGACCGTAAATATTTGTGAATGTCCTTCCGGCAGCAGAATAAGGCCCATTTTGTTATTAAAACAGTCCGGAGCGCCGCTTAGGTTCTCAATAGCAATGCTTTGACGATGCGGGGGGGTATAAATCTGTAAATAGGGATAAGCAGCATCCGGAAAAAAGGATACCGATAATCCAATTCCCGGGTTGGAAAGCTCGCAGGCGGCATTCTGCAGACCCGGTTTCAGGACAAAACAATTATCCAGGAAGGTACCCCCGATCACGCTGCTCTTTTGGAAATCGTTGTATCTGAGCAGGTTCCCGGAAGGGATCAGTTTGTCGTTAAATTCAACCAGGGCATCTGCATAAAATTGAAGCTGCCAGTCATCGACCCTTCCGCCCAATTGAAAATACGGGTGCCAGCCATCGGCGATAGGGAGAGTTTCTTTACCAAGATTCGTAACCTTTGTCTCCGCTTCCAGTTGATTATCCTCCCTCAGTACAAATCTCACCTGGCAGCTATAGACAAACGGATAGGCTGGATCTTCCTGTCTGTACAGATAGGCTAAAGAAAGAGCGGCTTGTTCATCGTCCGCTTTTTCCTCTATAATGGTAAAGGGTTTATTATATAATAATCCATGAATGGCGTTGCCCCGGCCATCACCGGAAGCATTGGAAAAAACATATTCTTTACCCTCAAATTGATATTTTCCATCAGCAATACGACAGGGGAAAGGGGATAATTTAGGGCTTTTAAAAGATTTACCCATTTCTCTTTTCATTTCCTCCAGGTCATGATAATGGTCGATCACATTCAGAACCACCCCGTCCTTTCCTTTTACCCGGAAAGCATGCAGAGAGGCACCGTAACCAGGCAATAAGGCAATTTCGGTACCGGTTTTCTCATCTCTCAGGTTTACCAGGGGCAGGTCGTTCACCGTTGAATGTCGGATAGAAAAAGGCATATTCCAGAAAATTATATTTTCTGCAAGGTATCGAAATACTTCGGGGTTAATTCAAAAAGTAACCCCGAAGTATTTCCCGCTAATTATTGTCCTTCGGACAGCAGAACCGTGTTCTGCTTTGATAAGCACGCAGGGGTTCTTTCAAAAGGTAACCCCTGCGTGTTTTCCCGCTAATTATTGTCCTTCGGACAGCAGAACCGTGTTCTGCTTGGTTATAACAAACCGATCTGAACTTCGGTGATATTATTATCAGGTTGTAAAAAGTCCACATGGATATAGGCCTCCGAAAAGATGCCGTTCATGGCCAGGCCTTTCTCTCCAATTGTTTCCATCATTTTCCCATAAACGCCCGATAACTGATCCCACGGACCTTCGTGACGTACAGACAGACATTTGAAAGGAGGAAGCTCCTTGAAAAAAGGAGGGGGATTGGCAGGGATCCTGCCCTGTACCGGAAGGGCGATTTCCAGGGTGAATACCGTATTAGGTTTTCCGTCGACCCCATAATAAAACCAATACTGGGGTCCGCAAATAAGCAGGTCCAGGTTTACCACGTGTTTATATAATTTTTTGACGGTTACCCCTGCAAAATTTTTCAGTTCGCCAAAAGTGGTCTGATGCGTACTGTAAAGAACGGTCATCGGAGGATGTGTTTTAATCTGCATAAGTGGAGCTATTCTTGTTTCAACAAAGAAACACCTGGTCTGTGACAGCATTATGTCAGCAGCCTGAATTCCGGGGAAAATAAAAAGAAGCGCTAAATATAATGGGCATTTAAGGTTTCGCCCAACTCTTTCATTATAAGGCGGAGGGCTTCCGGAGAAGCTATTTTGACTTTATTGGTATACATCAGCAGCCAACGCCCGAAGTAGGGAAGGGATGAGGTAAGGAATTTCATGCTGATCACCGTTCCCAGGTCTTCTTCGGAAACAAATCCGTTAAGATATTTCTGCTCCTGCATATATCTAACGACATTTTTGTCAAAATGAAGGGTGACCTCCTGTAAATCTTTTTCTTCTTTAACCTGTTGAATATATTCCTGGACGGAAGGATGAGCCGATCCGTCGAAAACGGTTTCCGATACGATCACTTTCAGCATGCGGCTTAACCGGAAATCCCGGTACCCATTACGCATGCGGCACCAGGCGATTAGGTGCCAGGCGGAGGAATAATACAAAAGACCGAATGGTTCCACATCCCTTAACGTGGTTTCTTCTTTAAGAGGGGAATGATAATTCAGTTGTACTACCCGGCGATGGACGACCGCTTGCTGAAGCTGCGACAGGGGTTGCTGGTTTAACTCAAGATCGGAAGACCTCCGGCTTATTACAGCCACATGATCGGTCAGGCTTTCGACATATTCTTTGTCTGTCGCCCTTAATACCGCCTTAATCTTAAAAAGGGCCGCATTAAAATGTCTCTTTACCGAACCATCTGTAAACTGCTCGGCAAGCTTCGAACCCAGCATGAGTGCGCTGGCCTCTTCCTGGGTGAACATAACAGGGGGAAGCCGGTATCCTTCCATAATAGTGTATCCCGTGCCAGCCTCGCCGATAACAGGCACACCAGATTCATCCAGGGCTTTTACATCCCGGTAGACCGTACGCAGGCTGATCCGGAAACGGTCCGCCATTTCCTGCGCCGTTACCCGCTTCTTACTCTGAAGATGAGTGAGGATAGCATGGAGTCTGTCAATCCGGTTCAAGAATTAATGATTTTTTGTTTTGAAAAATCGGCAGGATCGATCCAGGCTTCACTTTGTTTTAATAAATTAATTAACTCCTCTACGGCAATGGCGCTGTCAACTCCCTTTTTTATCACCTCCTTTCCTTTGTATAAGGTTATTTTACCAGGGCCGCTGCCCACGTATCCAAAATCTGCATCGGCCATTTCGCCGGGGCCATTTACGATACATCCCATAATGGCGATCTTTAACCCTTTGAGATGATTTGTTACAGACCGGATCTTCGCCGTCGTCTCCTGTAAATCGAACAGGGTGCGTCCGCAAGAGGGACAGGAAATATATTCTGTTTTGGAGATCCGGGTACGGGTGGCCTGTAAAATTGAAAAAGAAGTATTATTCAGGAACTGATGGTTATTCTTTGTTTCCAGGTAAGTACGACCACTAACCCTTCCGTTCACTATTTTTTCAGGTTCATTCATCAGCCAGATACCATCGCCCATTCCATCCAGGAATAAGGCGCCGGCTTCCGTGGAAAAATGGATCAATTGTTCATCGATGGTTGGATCGTGGCTTTCTACGGCCAGGATCAACGGACATTGAATTCCACGGTTCATCAATTCCATAATGAAACGTCTGACAGAAAGCATAGGAGTGGCATGGGAAGACCAGAGACATAAGACGACCGTTTTATCCCCGCTGATTTTGTCAAGGAGCGCTGCCGAATTACCGGCCTCCGTATCATTCACATCAAAGGAAGTACCATCCATGGAACGTGAAGCATCCAGGGATAAAAAGTTCATACTATCGGAACGGTCTTTTGACCCCATATATTCATCAGCCCGGAGAAGCGGGAAATACTTTTTTTTATCATCGGCTCCCAACCAGATTGGATGATCGCATATGAGCTTAAGCGTACCAGGCAGTTCGAAGTCAACCGTTTTTTTCCCGGTATATAAGTAGTCTGCCGCCGCATCACCGATATTCCATTTATCCGTTAGGGAATCGTAGGAATATCCTATCGTCTGCAGATCTTCCGGACGGATGCTGACGGTCTTCATAAAATCAGCCACGACTACCGGGACCTGGTGTCCGCCAATATTCGAGATTAGATTTGATTTTCTTCTTTTATATTCAAAAGGGGAATATCCACCCCCTGAAGCGGCAGTTACGCCAGCCGTCTGAGAAGAAATAATATCGCCGGAATTGCCGGAAAGGCCGGAGACCCTCGATCCGGACGATTCTCTTCCCTGGTATCTTTTCACCAGATCCTGGCAAACGGGAATTTCAAATTCGGGATCCTCGGTCAGCGATACACGGATAGTATCTCCGATCCCGTCTTCCAGCAAAGTACCGATTCCGATAGCCGATTTTATCCTTCCATCCTCTCCATCCCCGGCTTCGGTTACGCCCAGGTGCAGCGGATAAGAAACGCCAAATTCTTCTTCCATTTTTTGTATCAGCAGGCGGTATGCCTGCACCATTACCAGCGGATTACTGGATTTCATGCTCAGGATGATCTGGTGGTAACTTTCACCTCTGGCCACCCGAAGGAACTCCATAGCGCTCTCCACCATCCCCATTGGGCTATCTCCGTAACGGCTCATGATCCGGTCGCTTAATGAGCCATGATTGGTACCGATCCGCATAGCCGTCCCATACTCTTTACAAATCTTTACCAGGGGGGTAAAACGTTCGCGGATACGATCGATCTCTTCATTATATTCGGCATCCGTATAATCGATAAAAGCAAACTTTTTCTTATCGATATAATTACCAGGGTTCACTCTTACCTTTTCAACGATCCGAGCAGCGATCTCCGCTGCATTAGGCGTGAAGTGAATATCCGCCACCAAAGGGGTATGATATCCTCTTTTACGTAATTCCTGTTTTATGTTGAGTAAATTTTCAGCCTCATTTTTGCTGGGAGCGGTGATCCGTACCAATTCGGCTCCTGCTTCTATACAACGTATAGACTGTTCCACGGTGGCCAGCGTATCCATCGTATCGGTCGTGGTCATGGTTTGCACCCGGATAGGATGAAAATTCCCAAGGAGCAGGTCTCCGACCTTCACTTCAAGTGTCTTCAGCCGGCTATATCGGGTAAGTGAATTACAATACAATTGCATGGGCCAAAATTACGATAGAATTGCGATAGGATCCCATTAAGGATTTACCAGTCTTTCTCAGGCTGGGAAGAAGATTTCACCTTATTCTGATTCATTTTTTCCTGGGCCTCGTTTTCCTTTTGCTGCAAAGCCTTTAATAGTTGTTCGACCTGCTGTTTATTAAGCCTGCTCGGCTGAGGTTTGGGCTGTTGTTGTTTTTTCTGATCCTGGTCTTTTTTCTCGTCTTTCTGATCTTTCTGGTCCTTTTTATCCTTCTTATCCTTTTGATCTTTCTGATTTTTTTGCTGCTGGGACTGCTGTTTCTTTAGCTCTATCAGGGCTTTTTGCAGATTTTCCCGGGCTTCTTCGTCAGAGGGATCCAACTTAAGAGCATTTTTCCAGGAATCGATGCTTTCCGCCAATTTTTGTTGTTTTATATGGGCCACTCCTTTATTGTAAAACCCTTTTTCACGAACGACATTATCAGCACTATGCTGTACGCTGGCATCGTATGATTTAGCCGCTTCTTCAAAATTATTTTTCCGGAAAAAAGCATTTCCCAGGTTATAGTTAGCTGCGGCGTTATCGGGTGCCTCTCGCACGGCCTCCTGGTATTCCTTTTGGGACTGGTCAATCTGTTTTTTCTTATATAACCTGTTGCCGCTGCGGATCAGGGCATTCTCTTTCTGTGCAGAGGCGCAGAGGGAAAGACCTGCAAAAAGACCGGTAAACAACACAATGGCCGGAAACAAAGAAAGCGGAGATACCGAAGGTTTTTTCAGCTGCTGACGATCCATTCCGCGTTCACTCCGGCGTTCAGGTATAAAATATTCTGCCAGCAACAGGACCAGGGCTAATCCCAGGAACCATTGAAAATAATTTTTATAGTCCACGAATTCCGCATCATTCAGCGTCTTTTTTTCGATACTTTCGAGTTGCCCGGTGAGGGTGATCAATGCATCGTCGACATTGTCCAACCGCAGATATTTGCCGTTGGACGCATCAGCAAGTTGCTGTAGTTCCGGTTCATTAAGCTTGGAAATGACCGTTTGACCCTGTTCGTCTTTTTTTAATTCATTAGTCACCGGATCCACAATTGGTGATCCTTCCGGGGAACCTATCCCGACAGTATTGATCATAACCCCGCTTTCGGCCAGGGCTTTGGCAGCCTTAAGGGCTTCAGGATCATGATCTTCCCCGTCCGAAAGCAATACGATCGCCTTATATTTATGTTCCTTGCTGTTAAAAGAGGTATTCGCCATTTTCAGGGCTTCGGCAATCACCGTGCCCTGGGTGGGCACTACATCCGGTCCTGCATCCCGGATATACATCCTGGCTGCTCCGTGATCGGTTGTCAGAGGCATTTGGAGATAAGCCCTTCCAGCAAAAAGCACAAGCCCCAGCCGGTCATTATCCAGTTTGTCGGCCAACCGGATAAGTAACTGTTTGGCCCGGTCAAGACGACTGGGCTTTATATCCCGGGCAAGCATACTTTTGCTGACATCCAACACCAGCATTACATCCACCCCTTCACGCCGGATATTCTCCTTCAAACCCGGTTTCTGGAGGTTAGCCGCACCCAGGATCAGGAAAGTCAAGGCAGATAAGGCCAAAATGGCTTTTATCAGAAAGCGGCCCCTGGAAAAATTTTTTACCAGTTGCCTGACCAATAAGGGGTCTCCTATTTTTGCCGTGGTCTTTTTCTTCCATTTCAACAACCAGAAAAATATAACGCCCAGCAGTGGAATAACGATCAGACCCAGTAAATATTCTATATGTTCTAGTCGGACCATGATTGCAAGATAATCAACTAAGAATTGCAAAAAGAAAGCCAATCAAAGAAAGCCAATCCAATTTTATGATTTTAACTTTCCCGCTGATTTTTTACCTTTTTCCTTCGAGGAATCCCAATTTTTTCAAAATCCCCTTTAAGATCCCTATCTGGACATCATTTGCTGGGGGTGCGGGGGTAGCCGTTTCGATATTAAGGACAAAAAAGTAGACATGTGTATTCTCTTCCACCCAACCAATCAGCCAGTTTATCGAATGCTCATCCTTTTTAACCCCTGTTCCGGTTTTATAGCTTAGTTTGTAATTGGCATTACTTTCCATCAGCATCATTTGGCGAACGATTCCTTGTGTGCGCCGGAAAAAACGCAATTGGTCGAAATATAACTTTTTTACCAGGCCAAGCTGCTCATCAGAACTTAGGGTTAAATGGCCATTCATCCAGAAGGAATCCACCGGTCCGTCAATATTCTTATTCCCGTAACTCAACGAATCGATCCATTTTTTTAACGTGTCCTTACCGATACGCCCGGCCAATTGACGAAACCCGCTTTCGCAGGAATGCTGGAAAGCCTGTTTCAGGGTCAGGTTCCTGTCGCATCCCGGTTTTGTAATGTCTGTAGAATCCAAAGTGATAAGAGCGCTGTCATCCTTGACCACTCCTGTCTGTATACCGATCAGGGACAAAGGAATATCGAAAGTGGCTGCCGGCAGATAGGCGCTGTCCCGGAAGCGCGGCAGGTTGTAAATAATGAAATTCCCCTGACCATTATCGAACAACCCAAAGGATCCGGTCACACCGGCAGAATCGAAATAGCTCTTTAAACTATTATCCTCCTTTACATTATTCTGTGAACAGGCGGAAATTAGTACCGGGATCAGCAGGAAGACAAAAACACGCTTCAACATGGTCAAAGTTTGCGCGAAGATAGGATGGAAACAGGTTTATTCCTTCGGCAGATTATATTGCCGGATCAAACGCAATAACACGCCGTTTGTCCATCCGAAACCATCCTGGCCTCCATATTCCCCGCCTCCCGCATCCTTGTTCAAATCGACCACATTGTATTTCTCCATTAACTTACCCGTTTCTTTAAACACTTTTTGGTTCAATCTTACCCAACGGCCGGCAATATCTGCTGCCAGGTCTTTCTGTCCGCACCTGTCGAGACCCCAGATAGTCATCCATTCCAGGGGTGCCCAGCCATTAGGGGCATCCCATTGCTCACCGGTGGTAAACGCGGTGGTGGCGACCCCGCCCGGCTTCAGCAATTTCTCCCGTATTACGGCTGCGACCTTTTTACCCAAAAAGCTCATATAATCAGGATGTTCGTTGAGAAAACAAAAGGGATACATGCCTGCCGGACTGATATGATTGCTTTTTTTTCCGTTCCGGAAATCAAAATCCGTATAAAAATTGAGCGTTTTGTTCCAGCAATATTTATCGATCAACTGTCCTCTTTTTATAGCCTTGTCGCGATATTCAGCCGATGCGGAGTCATCCTTATTCATCAGTTTCGCCTTGGAAATGGCCATTTCCAGGTGATAGAGCAGCGCATTCAGATCGACAGGGATCATATCCGTCGTCCTTATCGTCCGAAGTGTTTTTCCGTCGCCGAACCAGCGGCTGCTGAAATCGATACCGCTCTCCGCGCCTGCCCGCAAATGCTGGTACATCTCCTGCTTGTTCCTGCCCGATTTTTCCGCCGTCAGAAAGTCTTCCCGGTAGCTTTCCTGTCTTGGCGCCTGAACATCATCCCAATAACGGTTAAGAATGGCTCCGTCCAACAACCTTACCCCGCGCCGGCTTGCCTGTCCGGGTTTCAGTTTGTCCGATCCTTCCATCCAAAACTGGTATTCTTTTTCCATGGCCGGCAGGAAAACTTGAAAAATGCTATCTCCCTTAACATCCGCCAGTAATTCGACCATGACTGAGAAAAAGGGAGGTTGGGAACGCCCCAGGTAATAGGTCCGGTTACCATTGGGTATATGACCATATGTTTCGATCAGATAGGCGAAATTTTTTACCATATTGTCGATCATTTCTATTTCACCGCTTTCTTTCAATCCCAGCATCGTGAAATAGGAATCCCAATAGTACACTTCCCGGAAGCGCCCCCCGGGAACGATATAAGGATAGGGAAGGGCAAGAAGAGAGCTGCCCTCCGTGACTTTATCCGGTGTTCTTTTCAGAACCGCCCATAAATTTTTTATATGGATCACTACATTGTCGCCGGTATTTGTCTTGTAATTTTCGGCAGGATTGGCAGGTAGTTCAAAATTATCTTCCACAAATTTTTTGAGCTCAAAGCCGGGGCTTCCTTTAGCCGTTTCATAATCCGCGACTATTTCTGCCGGTTTCCGTTTGGGCAGACAGTCCACAAAGGTTTTGCCGTCTGCAAAAACCCGGTTCATCTGGATATCCACGAACAATTTTCCATAAATCTTGTCCGGGGGAGCGGTTTGCAAGGCTTGTCCGAAAGAAAGGCAGGTTGATAAGATAAGGAGGAGTGCGCCGGTAAATCTTTTTTCCATATTCACACAGTTAGTTTAATATAGTAAATGTAATGAATATGCCGAAATGAACAGACGGCCATCTTTAACTCCTTCACAACTTCAAGATATGGCTAATAAAACAGGAGCTTTCACCAAAGTTTGCATGAAGAAATATATCTAAAGATTAAATAGGATAAGTAAGGATAAAAATAGCTGTTTAGGTTGCCAGCTTCCCCATTCGGGAATAATTTCCAACTGCCGCAGAGGCCTTCTTTTTCGATACCAACCATAACGCGAACAGAGCGCCATAACTTCCAGCGCGTTCCACCCATTCGAATAGTTCATAATGCGGGTAAAAAAGTTCGCTTGCCATTTTCCACAAAAAGAGACCGAACAGAATTGGGCGCACCGGGCGGATTAACACGGCAAAAGCGGCCATTACTTCAAACAAACCGACTAGCAGGGCTGTCTTTGCCGGATTGGGCAAACCAAGCGCTGTATATTGGCCAATCAATCCTTTTTTTTCAATCAGATTGAGCCATCCATGGCCGAGCAAAAGAAAGAAAACGACGATCCGCAAACACCAGGCGACTTTCCGCATGGTGTCGGGATCCACAGTTTGATCGGGATTGACCCTGGTGAACCATTCTCTGAATCCTTTTCCGGCGCCTTGCATCGTACCGGGGTCAGTTAATATCAGGAATGCGAGCGGAGCACCGAAATTACCGGCCCGCTCGATGAATTCGGCAAAAGCCTCGCCGGATAAAGGCCGGAGCAGTGCTGTAACGATCCCCCAAAGGACCAGCCATGCGGCAATAGCACGTACAGGGAAGATCAGCATGACGATCCCCAGCAGAATATCCACACTGCCCAGCAAGGGCATCAGGCGATAAGCCAGATCATGTCCGATGCCGAATACGGCAAAATAATTGCACCAGACGGGTTTCGTAATAATGCCAAAAGCACCATGGCCGATAAAACACATAGCCACTGCAATACGCAGCGTATAATGGAGTTTTTGTTCGGTTGATGAAAACAGAGTCATAAAAATCAATTTTATGTTGAATCGGGAACTGTCAACCCGAAGTCTGTTTGACTTGGCAGGCCGCACATTTCCTTCTTTTGTTTTAAAAAAAACCCCGCGAAGAATCGCGGCGTTTTAACGTCTACTTTTTGCTTATGATCCAATAAAAACTTTAACTGGGTTCTACCCAGTTCGTGAGCTCAGCCCCAGGGGGGTGAAACGAACCCTGCGAACCAAGGGTCGAACAGTGTTCGACGCCGAAGTTCTGCTGAAGCTCACCAATATCAATCAGCGCCGTCTGTTCCGGCTCGTAAAATCGCGTAATCACCCACTTTTTTTCCTACCTGCAACCCCATTGAACAATCACTCCGGTAATGGATGCCACCAAACATCCTGGAGTTAGAGGCTTCCTGCGCCATGGCGGCGTATGCAGAGGCTCTCTCCGGAATGATATGCCCCAGGATCACGGCCGCCGCCCCACTGAAGGTGGAATGGCCGGAAATATAAGCGGGGAAATTCGGAATCCCTGTCAGGGTCTTGATGTTTTCATTCATTTGTGTAGGCCGTGGGTTGAAATAATAATATTTGGTTGCCCAGCAAACGATACCGGCATCCATTAAGGACATATTCAGCAATGCCATATTACGGGCCCATCTCACTTCGCTGAAATTTTTTGTGATAAAATCATCTGCTGCAATGGCATCCCAATGACCGGCGGGAGTATAGGTCCCAACACCATCCGCCCAGAACTGGACGATCCGCAAATTTTCCCGGCTGGCATTCTTTACAAAACCATGGACTTCTTCCGTCTCTGCCTTCATCTGATCGCTGCCTGTCAAAGGCGGTGGCGGCGGCCGTAAAGCTGTTACAGCAGCAGTATCGAAAAGGAAAGGTTTTACCGCCCCGAACAAAGGCAGCATTGGCGGACGTTTAGGAGTTTCCAGGCTGAACCAGGGAACCTGGTTGTTAGCCTGTGTTACCGTAACAAAATTGGCCCAGACAGCAGGCGTGCCTACGGCCTTTCCTGCATTATCCCCTCTTCCACGAGCAATGAACAGTTCAGCAACTTGTCTTCCAAGCGCTTCCCCGGCCTTAATATCGCTGCGGGTTGCGGCCCCGGATGCGATCAAAGCCAATTCTTGTTCCTGCAATTTCTGCTGGATATTCGCTATTTCACCCGGGAAAAACAAGATCATCATTTCCGCAGTTACGCCAGCCAGTACAGCACCTTCGGAAGGATAAGAAGAAAGCGTGGTTTTGGGAAGATATGTTTTTATGGAGGAATCTACTTTGGATGGAGCGGGCCTGTTATAAAGATTCTTATAATACCAGCAGGCAACCATAGCATCATACTGGGCCGCGCTGACATAGGCATAAGCCCGTCCGGCGTAGGGAGGGTTGGAAAAGGGAAATAAAGGATACGCAAATGGATTGGCTGCGTTGGGAATAGGATAGGTCCCATCGGCATTCTGGTAAGGGGGTAAATTATATTTCGCAACCAGCCCGCGCATGATTTCATTCCACCTTAATACTCCCCCGGCGCCCCAGTATTTTATCTTGCCCTGCAGATCGCCGTTCATACTTTGCTGATATGCCTTGATCTCATTCAGATCTGCCACATAAAGCGGCGAAGTAGTCGCTACCGGCGCGGCAACGGCGAAAGAGTCCGGGCGGCTTAGCAAAATGGTTTTCCAGCTACCCGCATTCAAATCCTGATCCGCAGGATTCAACGCAGGCAGATCGGCAGTCCGGTCCGAAACACTCTTATTGCAGGAAGTAATAGTAAGTCCGGCAACTATGCTTAATAAGAAAATTAATGTGTTGAACAATGAAAAACGTATTGAAGGAAAATCCTTTATTCGAAAAACCGGTGAAGAATTTGTTGTCGGTCGCATATCAATTAGTTTTTGGAGTAGATGATGGAGTAGAGGTCTTCTTCTTATGGGAAAAATCAAAAATATAAAAGGCTCCGATATCAAAAGCGGTTGCCTGTCCCACATTCCTCCCTGCAACTGTATAATTTCCGCCGCCTGTCAGAGACAATCCCGTCACCACCTTAAAGTTATATTTGAAATGAGCTCCTACCATAGTGGCATTCATTTTATTGCTGGGAAAAGGCATATCATTTTTCCGGATATCGAATCCACCCAGGGTTTTCATATTGTTCAAAACGGCCTCGATGATCCAGCGTTCGCTCCGATAACCTGTCCTGAAATTAAAGGAAAGCAGGTTTGGCATATCCACCTTGTTGGTCAGGTGTTCTTCCGTGGTATAATAGGAGGTCCGGTCAATAGTGATATTACTGCGCCACATGTAAGTACTGTTACCCGTTACAAAAAAATTGCCAACCTGATAGTCAACCATTAACCTACCGGAAAGGGTTTTACTTTGAAGGCCGATGGACAAGGGCAGGAAATCGGCGATATAATTAGTCAGGGGAATGGAGCCTCCTCCTAAAGCATACACGGAAAGAGTTCCTTTACCCAGATTTTGTTCAATCCCCAGCCATTTGATCCAGAGAGAAAGATCCTGGATACCATGCATGCCATGCAGGGTGCCTGAGGTAGCATGGGTCATCACATAAGGAGCATTCACCAAAATATTTAATTTTCGGCTTACCCCATAGGTCCCCATCAGACCGAACATCTGTGTAGAGACTGTACCCAGGTTCTGGTTGTTTCGTTTGAAGGTTCCCTCCCAGTAATTTTTCCAGCTGCTGTTCATGTAAGTTCCTCCTACGCAAAAATTGTTTTTGGTCATCATGATCGCATCTTCATCCGTCTGTGCCCTGAGCGCCTGAGACTGTACTAACAACAGCGCTGTAACAACGGGAAGTGTGCGTTTAGCAAAAAGTAGAATGTTCATTCACGTTAGTATTTGGTTATTAATCGTTCTTTTGGTCAGGCCTTCACATACCCTCTGGATGCGATATCCTTTCCCATTTCAATATATGCTTCATTGTTTTCAGGAGCCCATGTTCCCAGCCCGTCCACATAACGGTTATACATACAAAACGCAGCGGCTATCAGTACGGCATCATGGATCTCCTTATCGGTTGCCCCCTCCTTACGGGCAGCGGCAACATCTTCGGCCGTTACTTTTTTACCTCCCTGCTGCACGTGCCGGGCAATTCCCAGCAAAGCCCGGAGTTTGGCGGATACCGGAGTCTCAGGCAACCCCCTCTTTATATCGTCGAACAGCGTAACATTACCGTCAAAATGCGCTACGGCAGCTGCCGCATGGGACGTATGGCAAAAATGACAGTCATTCCAATAAGAGACAGAGGCTGCAATCAACTCCCTCTCCCCTTTGGTCAGCGTAGAATCCGCCACCAGCAAGACATCCGCCAGTTCCCGCAAAACGCGTCCGGTGGCCGGGTTATAATCCAGCAATCCCACGATCCCGGGCAGTTGCTCATTAGTTAGTTTTATATACGCCATAGTTCTAATAAGATTACCCCTATTTATTAAAAATCATTTTATTCTTCTTTTTCTTTTCGATCCTGTATGAATATCCCAAACTGATGGAATAATCCGCAAAGGCGGCATCGCCCTGCACATGCACTTTTTTTGTAGGATCGGAGATCACCGAGTTTTGCAAATTCTGGTCAGCTTTATCGGCAGCGCTTTGAATCCGGTTCTTGATAAAATTATACGGAACGAACAGATTCATAGAATGCTTTCCTGTACGGTAAGAAATACCTGATTCTATCGCCACCACATAGCCCGGACGACGATAGTCCACATTTCCTCCGATCAGGTCAAAAGCCGGAATGCCTTCCACCCGTCCTGCAAGAGAGAAAGTCAGGTTTTGAGATTTCCCTACAGCTGCCATAACACCTGCGCGGGCAAAATACTGGTCAGGGCAACCGTAGACATTATATCCTTCCAATCCCGGACTGGCCGCCGACTTAAACGTACCATTCGATTCCCTCGGACTAAAGAGGTAATACCCGTTCGCAAAACCATACAAACTTTTATAGATCTGCCGGAAGGCCTGGACTTCCAGGGAAAAGCCTATTCCTCCATCGCCGGGCTGAATGGCCTGATCCATGATTACCTTTTTGGTTGTCCCATTTGTTTGTGGGGCATTGTCCATCGCCTTACAACTTCCCGTATTTAATTTGATACCGACTCCTATCATCAAATTCCCTTTATGTGCTTTTGCAGGATCGAAAATCCAATAATTAGCTCCAAACCTTACATCTGCAAGGCCCTGGGCAAAAACGCTGTACCGGAAAGTGTCTTTTGCCGTAGTTTTAAGAACCTGGGAACGTTCATTATGGACGTAGGGAATGGTCAGATTTAACTGGATCCTGCTTGTCAGACCATAGGACAGATTCAGATCCACGGCATGAGAATAAATATTTACGGCATTCCCGCGATCCTTACCATCCGGTCCGTGCCCTCCTCCGGTGATTTGTCGCTGGGGCTGCTCGGCAGTTCCAACAAAATGCCGCCAGGAATGAAAATAACGATAGTTGACGCCTACCTGGAAATCCCCTTTCCCAAGGTTATAAGAACTGGAAGAGAACATAGCGTTCGTTCCCCCCATTTGCCGAACGGCCACGCAGCCTTGTGAATGGGCACTGTGGCTCAGTACCAGGATAAGCAGTATGGATAAAGATAAAATTCTCATAATCAGTTTTGATTTTAATTTGATTAAACTATTTTGGTTGATACGCAGTATAAATTCATAGCATGAAAGCTTTAAACTTTTTTCATTTTTAGTTTTTCAACCACCAGCTCTCCCACCTTTCTACCGTATTCGGTACTAATGAGACAGGAATGATGGAAGTGTATGCCTCCATAGAAACGGGCCCAATTATTTTCCTGGGCCGCTTCCCTAAAAGATTTGAAAGACCGGTTTTTGATGCCGAATTCCAGTTCCGTTGTATCCGTGTAAGCAAAGTTGTCACCGAACACGCTCGTCAAGGCTTCAGCCGCTGCAGCAGAACCGGTTGAATGACCACAGGTATACTCCGGAAAAGGAGGAGTTTGCAAATGCGGCCTCCAGTTGGGGTCGAAATATTTATTGATCACTGTTTCCGGTCTTACGGTGTTATGCCTGTATTTTGCATCCCAACATTGAATAAAGGCATCGAACAGGGCTATAGTGGTTTTTGCATAAGCACATACCGTAGTCGGGAAATCAGCATTGGCTTTTTTTGCGGCAATGCCAACAATACTCATCCAGTGTCCCGGAGGAGAGAATTTTTTGGTGCCGAACATCAGGTGACCGGAAACATTCAGTTTAAAGGGATTATCATCCCAGAAATCAGCTATATGTGCCTGCTCTTCCGTGAGGCTGTCCACGGCGTTCTTTATATTGATCACTTCTTTATAATAATCGCTGTTCTTATCCTTTATATTAAATACAAAAGGAGGAGGAGGCGTAAACTGGCCTGAGCTGTCCATGACTACGCTTCGTATCGTATTCCAATGGGGCTCCATAGCCGAAGTATAGGCAGGAGGCGTGGGCACCCAGCGACCGGGTGAATCAAGCACGGTATATTCCGGAGCTCCGCGCGTTTGCAGATAATTATCCTTTTTGCTCCAGGCCATGATGGAGGAAGAAACCGTATCGGCATAGGCGACAGAATTTTTAAACAAAGTGGAAGGCATTCCATGATCTTCTGCCAGTTTCTTCAGGCTGTCGACATAATCCTTCATACTGCCGGCCGGGAAGGTGACAGCTTCCCCAAGTTTACAAAAGGCAAGAAGGCAGGCGAATTCGACATCGACCGGTTCACCGGCAACAGGCTTGGGGACGGCTTTTAACCCTCTCAATTGTCCGGCAAGCGAATAATACCGATCCGGATAACCTCCTGCAATTACTTCGTATGCGGCAACATTGGCATAAAGATAATTGCGGGATCCCACGATCGGGCTGAAGTTATTGCCCATCACCACGGTATTCAACTGATGGACCGTAGCAGAATATAAAATAGGGTCCTTAAAAATAAGTTCGTAATCCTTCTTTGTATTACAGGCGCTTAAACCCGCTATCAGGCAGGCGATAACCCAAACTTTAAACATACGTTGATTTTAGAAAAGCTACTCATCATCCTGTAATCCCTCTCCTATTGACGAAAGGGAGATCCTTTGCCGGCATATGCAGGGGATGTTATTAAAAATACGTCTCCTGACTTTACCGTTTAAATCGGCCGGTCGGTTGGCTGAACCGTGTTGGGTTAAATCAGATCAGGAGGCTGTTCTGCCGTAATAGTGGAGGAAGAAGCGAGTGTGGAAGAATAAGGAAAATATTTCGGTAAGGTGGTGACGCTCAAAGAATTTATCACAAAGAAGTCGTTCACCACATTATAATCCACTGAAGAAAGATTTTTGCCGGGTCCGGAATCGGATTTTTTCCCTTGCCCGTTATGCTGTTGAAGATCGTTCACTAATTGGAAGAACGTGTTCCTGGCAGTCAGCAATTGCATGGACGAATGGTTCGGGATACAAAGCAATTCCAGGGAATCGTTATAAAGCCGGCGCTTTACATATTTATATTGAACGCCGCTGACCTCGATCTGCCCGTCAACCCGTTCGAACCGGGCTGAATTGTTATAATAAGAAAGATGGGTGGAAGGTATTTTAATAAGAAATAACTGGGACTCGTCATAGGTGTTTCCATCGAGGCGGGCTTCCAGCTGACGGTCTGACCGGTTTTGCAGGTAATCGGTTAATATCCTGTAACCGTACCAGTTAAAGAATAAAATCCCAATGAGCAGTATGGCTGCAATTTTCTTCAAGGGCCTCAAATTAGCAATTTTTATCAATTCTGCCTTATTTTTTTCTTAAAACCCTATGCCGGCTGCCGGGCTATATGTCTCCCGTAAATGGATGAGGACCGGGTGATTAAAAATTGAGCACTTAATGGGTAAAAAACTAATGACTGTTAGTTTTTTAGGCTAAATTTACCTGTTTTTACCAAACAGTTACACTATGAGTTATAGCCCTGTACATAAAGTGCGGCTTGTTACGGCCGCAGCACTATTCGATGGTCATGATGCTGCGATCAATATCATGCGTCGGATTTTACAGGCAAAGGGGGCAGAAATCATTCACCTGGGCCATAACCGTTCCGTTCTTGAAATTGTCGAGTGCGCCATTGAGGAAGATGTGCAGGGAATCGCCATTACTTCCTATCAGGGTGGGCACCTGGAATTTTTCAAATACATGAAAGACCTGCTGGATGAAAATGGCTGTGGTCATATCAAACTTTTCGGAGGCGGAGGCGGCACTATCCTGCCGCAGGAGATCAATGAATTGCATAAATACGGCATAACCCGCATTTACTCCCCTGACGACGGCAGGAGAATGGGGCTCGAAGGGATGATCGAAGATGTCCTGAAAAATTGTGATTTTCCCCTAAACGGAAATCCGGACAACTTTAAGGGTGACATGAAATTGGGGGAGTGGAAAGATATCCGAAAAATAGCCAGGTCGATTTCCAATGCAGAAAACTCGACTGTACCGGCAACAAAACGGGATGCGGGTTCAATGCCGATGTCCTTATCCACCCCTGTGCTGGGCATTACTGGTACCGGCGGTGCGGGTAAATCGTCCGTTACCGACGAGATCGTCAGGCGGTATTTAAACAATTTTCTGGATAAGACGATTGCTGTGATCTCGGTAGATCCTTCCAAGAAAAAAACAGGAGGGGCCTTGCTGGGAGACCGGATCCGGATGAACGCCATCTCCAATCCGAGAGCCTATATGCGTAGTCTGGCTACCCGGGAAAGCGACCGGGCTCTTAGCGCCCATGTCCAGGATGCCATTGATATTTGTAAAGAGGCAGGTTACGATCTCATTATCCTTGAATCCGCAGGAGTGGGCCAAAGCGACGCGTCCATCCTCGATCATGCCGCGGTAAGTCTATATGTGATGACGCCTGAGTATGGCGCTGCTTCTCAATTGGAAAAGATCAATATGCTGGATTATGCCGATCTGATCGTACTCAATAAATTTGATAAGGCCGGGGCCCTGGATGCCCTGCACGATGTAAGGAAACAATACAAACGAAATCACGGTCTTTGGAATGCACAGGACGGGGAACTCCCTATTGTCGGTACGATCGCCGCGCAATTCAATGATGCCGGCATCAATGAATTATTTGAAAAGCTGGTGGTTGTTATTGCCCAAAAGACAGGGATCAGCTTTGGAGCATTGGAACTGCATTCCCATACGAAGGATACGGCGACCCAATCCCAGATCATTCCTTCATCCCGGATCAGATACCTGTCCGAGATCAGCGGAGTCATTAAAGAATATAACCGCCAGACCGATGAACAGGCCGGTATAGCTTCAAAACTATTTCAATTCGACGGTGTCCTGAAGGATCTGCCTGCCGGGTTTCCCGGCCTCCTACAACTGGAAGAACAAAAGGAAAAACTGGAAAAACAACTGTTACCTGTTTGTAAGAAACTGATCGGCGAATGGGAGGATACGAAAGCAGGTTACAAAAAGGAATTTTTTGAATACGATGTGCGGGGCAAAGTAATTCAGCAGCCTTTATTTACCGAATCCCTGTCCCATCTCCGGATCCCGCGGATTTCCGTTCCCCGTTTCAAAGACTGGGGAGATATCCTCCGGTGGAGGCTGCAGGAAAATTTCCCCGGTAAATATCCCTTTACCGCAGGTTCATTTCCGCTCAAAAGATCCGAAGAAGATCCTACCCGCATGTTTGCAGGGGAAGGCGGCCCGGAAAGGACCAACAAACGTTTTCATTATGTTTCTTTGGATCAGCCGGCCAAAAGGCTGAGCACAGCTTTTGATTCCGTGACGCTGTACGGAGAAGACCCTGATCACCGGCCTGATATTTATGGAAAAGTCGGTAACTCGGGAGTCAGCATTGCCACGGTAGACGATGCCAAAAAGCTCTACAGCGGTTTTGATCTTTGCGATCCCAAGACCTCTGTCAGCATGACGATCAATGGCCCCGCACCGATCCTGCTGGCCTTTTTTATGAATGCCGCCATCGATCAGCAATGCGAAAAATACATTACGGCCAATGACCTTTGGCCCGTCGTGAATAAAACGACCGAAGAAAAATTCAGAAAGGCCGGCCGGCCGGTCTATTATAATCCAGCTTCCCCGGAAAGGTTACCAGAGGGGAATAATGGGCTGGGATTACAGTTACTTGGTCTTAGCGGAGACGAAGTATTATCGGAAGAAGTTTATGGCAAACTAAAAGCCGAGGCCTTGTCGCAGGTGAGGGGGACCGTACAGGCGGATATTTTAAAAGAAGATCAGGCCCAGAATACCTGTATTTTCAGTACCGAATTTGCCCTCCGGCTGATGGGTGACGTTCAGGCCTATTTTATCGGCCGGCAGGTGCGCAATTTTTACAGCGTATCCATCAGCGGTTACCATATTGCTGAAGCAGGAGCCAATCCAATCACGCAGCTGGCCTTCACACTGGCTAACGGATTCACCTATGTGGAGTATTACCTGAGCCGGGGAATGGCCATAGATGATTTCGCCCCCAATCTTTCTTTTTTCTTCAGTAACGGCATGGATCCGGAGTATAGTGTTATCGGGCGGGTGGCCAGACGTATCTGGGCCAAAGCCATGAAACATCAATACAAAGGCAATAGCCGGTCCCAAAAATTAAAATACCATATTCAAACCAGCGGTCGCAGTCTGCATGCTCAGGAGATCGACTTTAACGATATCCGTACGACCTTGCAGGCGCTGTATGCCATATATGATAATTGCAATTCCCTGCACACGAATGCCTACGATGAAGCCATTACGACACCGACAGAAGAAAGTGTGCGCAGGGCGATGGCCATACAATTGATCATCAACCGGGAATTAGGCAGTGCAAGAACCGAAAATTTTATGCAGGGAAGTTTTGCGATTGAAGAGATGACGGACCTTGTGGAAGAGGCCGTTATGTCTGAATTTGACAGGATAAATGACAGGGGCGGCGTATTAGGGGCTATGGAGCGTATGTACCAACGAAATAAGATACAGGAAGAGAGTCTTTATTATGAAAGTCTTAAACATAATGGCGAATTGCCGATCGTGGGAGTAAATACCTTTCTGAATAAAAAAGGATCTCCAACAATGCTGCCGGGTGAAGTGATCCGCAGTACCACAGAAGAAAAGGATCAGCAGATCCACAACCTTCGGGCCTTCGTGAAAAGGAATGAAACAAAAACTGCGGCCATGCTGCAAAAATTGAAAAAGGTGGCAGTTACCAATGGTAATTTATTCGAAGAATTGATGGATACGGTAAAATACTGCAGTCTGGGGGAAATAACGCATGCCTTATATGAAGTTGGCGGTCAATATCGTCGCAACATGTAACTTTGAAGAAAGGCTTTTCAAAAAATGATTTTCAAAGAAGGCATTTCAAAATTAACAGGATGGCTAAACAACCGATCGTACCCATTGCATTCAGCAGCAACAGACAAAACAAAACCCAAAACGGCGGACGGGAAAACCCTGCCGTAACTATATTAGCAGGTGATGTTGGCGGCACCAAGACCAATATGGCCCTATACCGCTGCGATGAAGAGGGTCTGAAGACCTTGAAAGAAAAGAGATATGTTTCCCGGGATTATCCTTCACTAACGGACATTATCCATGATTTTACAGGGCAGGAGCCGCAAGACAGGCCGGACCGGATCTGTGCAGCAGTAGCCGGGCCGGTGATCCAGGGAAAAAGCCGGCTAACCAATCTGTCCTGGCAATTGGATTCCGGAGCCATGAGCCGGGATCTGAAAGTACCCGTATGTTTTATAAATGACCTTGAGGCTACGGCATATGGACTGGCCGGCCTGGAAGAAAAGGAACGGATCGTTCTTTCACCGGGCGAAGCGGGAGCCACGGGCAATATCGGCATTATAGCCCCCGGCACAGGTTTGGGAGAGGCGGGTTTGTTCTGGGACGGGGAATTCTATCATCCTTTTGCGACCGAAGGCGGACACAGCGATTTTGCGCCCAGAACGGAGACGGATGTAGACATTTATCGTTATCTGCAACAACAATTTGGTCATGTAAGCTGGGAGCGGGTCGTATCCGGAATGGGCATCAAGACCATATATCACTTTCTCACAGAAGTCAGAAAAGAATCCGTTCCTGACTGGCTGATCAACCGCATGAATACGGAAGACCCTGCAGCGGTGATCAGCGAAGCCGCCTTGAAACGCGAAGACCCGGTCTGTTCCGAGGTGATGGATCTCTTCGTACGTTACCTGGCCACCGAAGCATCGAGCCTCGTCCTCAAACTCATGGCAACCGGCGGACTTTATCTGGCCGGGGGCATTCCGCCAAAAATCCTTTCCTTGCTGCAACAGGACACCTGGGCAATAAATTTTGACAATAATGGAAGAATGCATCAGCTTTCGGAGAAAGTTCCGGTCTATGTCGTCATGAATGATAAAATGGCCTTAATGGGAGCCGCGCATTTTGGAGCTTACAACATGTAATACCTGCAACAGGTAAAATAGATATGGCTAAATCCTTAAAAGATCTGCTTTTGCTCGGTGATCCCCGCCTGTATGAACCTTGTGAGCCGGTCTCCCTGGAGGAATTACCTTTGGTTCAGGGGTGGGCGGCCGATCTTCATGCCGTCATGGAAGAGATCCGTGCGACTTATCATTTCGGAAGAGCTATTGCAGCGCCTCAGCTTGGCATTATGAAAAGGCTGATCTATATGAATATTGACCGGCCGATCCTTTTTATTAACCCAACACTTACGGCCTTAAGCGAAGATCTGTTTGAACTATGGGACGATTGTATGAGTTTTCCAAACCTGCTTGTAAAATTAAAACGTCACCGTTCTGTAACCGTAAACTACCTGGATGAACATTGGCAGGCGCACCAATGGACCATGCAAGACGACCTGTCAGAATTGATTCAGCATGAATACGATCATTTGAACGGCATTCTATGCACCATGCGGGCCATCGATGAACGGTCATTCCGTTGGAGACCGACACCCGGGTAGCCCGACCCGATACAACTGAATTTTGGCGGTGGAATTTTCTGTAGGTATATATACGCAGGGTAAGAAAAATTCCGCAAAAAAAATACGGGTTTCCCTAAACAAAAAATAAATTACTATTTATTTATATATTGTTTTCAAATTTTTACTTACCTTTTCTCCGCCTTTAAGATTTCCCATTTAGGATAGCTGTTTAGGTTATTCAAATCCCGCATTGATTTTTAGCAAACGACCCATTTTTCTGCCCGGCTGAACAGCCTTAGCTCCCATGATCTGGCCTGTGCAATTTTTGCATCCGATACCGCCTTGCGTTCCCTTACCGGATATCAAAGGAATACAAATAATCATTCAGACTTAAGCAATTAGGTCCTGGTTGTTTATTGCCCCTGCTAATTAATCCTTAACAATAAAATTCAAAAACAATGCAACCATTCTTATCCATGATCATGTTATGGCCCTGCAATTTCGCACCCAGCGGATGGGCTTTTTGTGCCGGACAAATTTTAAGCATTTCGCAGAATTCCGCTTTATTCGCCCTGCTGGGAACTACTTTCGGCGGTAATGGTACGACAACCTTTGCCCTGCCTGATTTTCGGGGGAGAATACCGGTAGGCGCAGGAAACGGCACCGGATTAACACCTTATGTTTTAGGAGAAGTCGCAGGATCAGAGAGTGTCAACCTCCAGATCAATCAATTGCCTGCGCATAATCATACCGTGGCACTTACCGTCATTGTGTCGGTATCCAATACTCAGGCCGCGAACAATACACCTGCTTCAGGTAACAGCCTTGCGTCAATTTATGACATCGGCAATGCCAATCCTGTTGCCGGGTATAGCACCGCTGCTCCCAATACGCCCTTGAATATCGGCGGAGGTACTGTAGCCGGAGTAACCGGGTTGACGGGAAACAATCTGCCGGTCCCTATTATACAGCCTTTTCTCGCTGTTAATTATGTGATCGCCCTCCAGGGAATTTTCCCTTCCAGGAATTAAATAACCGGCCCTCTTATGCATGGTTCAAAAAAACTGAAACTTGGGTGGTTATTCCCTTTTTCAGGCATTTTCAAAAATCTGAAGACAGACCTGCAGCGGGGGCTGGAGATTGCATTGCAAAAGGAAGGAATTACTATTCCTTTGGAGATCTATCCAGAATTTATACAAACTGGCGGGCTGAAGGATACTGAAGACGCTATTAAAAAACTGGTTCTTTTTGAACAGGTCGATCTTGTTATGGGGGTGGCCAGTTCGAAAGTGGCGCTGGGAATCCTTCCGTTTGTGGAAACACAGCGGATTCCAGTGATCTTAATGAACCTCGGAGCCGATATCCCTACCCGCCAGTTAAGTTCCGATTATCTGTTCTATAACAGCCTTCATCTTTGGAAAAGCGAGTGGGTGATGGGGAAATGGGCGCAAAAAAAATTTGGAGGCGAGCCTTCCATCAATATGTCAGTATACGAAGGAGGTTATGGTCTTTACGAATCCTTTAAGACCGGCACCTCCGTCTCGGGGGCTCAGACATTAAAACTGAATATCGTAAAAAATATTACGGGCACCCCCGATACGGCACCCCTGATAGAATTTATCCGTCAGCAGCATTCGGGTTATGCCCATGCCTTGCTTTCCGGAAAGGAAGGTGAACAATTCCTCCGGTTATTTCGTGACCAGGAAATGGAAAACAAACCTGTTCTGACCGTAAATCCTTTTATGGTGGAAGATGATCTTACCCGGAATATTCCTTACGGCCTTGATCTGTATAATGCCATCACCTGGTCTTACGCGATGGATACTCCCGGCAATAAATCGTTCACCGATCTTTATACCGTTACTTATCAGGAACGGCCCAATGCGTTCAGCATGCTGGCTTACGAGTCCGGACTTGCCCTGGCAACGGCCCTTCAGGGCATTTCTGCCGGAATCCGCACTCCCGGAAACGCCAAAGAGGATTTAGCCCGGGCTTTAGGCCAGTCCCGGCCTTCGGGGCCTCGAGGGAAGATCAGTCTGTCCACCCGCCCCTTACAAACCAACCTGCCCGTATTTATCCGCAAACCTCTCTCTGACCATTCTTCGGGAAAAACGGAAAACCGAATCCTGGAGCAACAAAATGGAATTGAATGGGATGACCCTTCTTTAGCCGTAGAGCAATCTTATTTAACCGGATGGCAAAATCCTTATTTATGCGTCTAACCTATACCACTATTCGAGGTGATTTATTCTTGTTGCTGATTTTATCACTATGCTGCTTCTATTCCAGCTCCTCCGCCAACCGAATACCAGATAATAGAAATAGAAGTGGTCACCCCGGTATGGCCGATCATGTCTTCGCGGGGCCCGCCTCCGGCGTCAATTTTACCTGGAACACCTGCACTGCTGGTACTTTATTAAATTCCAGTGCTGCAGGCACAGCCACCTATACATTCGGGCCAGGAGATTGTGACGGGAATGCGTTCACAGCTATTTGCGAATGTACCGGCGCCAGTGCAAACTCACAGGCCAGGGTGCTGATCAGTATTACCAGCGGGAATAATATATTAAGGTTTGACCGCAACGTTATAATCCCTCCGGCTGCCACCTTTACCAAAGCGCGTTTCAAGAGCACGGCCGGAGACGCCTTTAAACTGACGAACCTGACCGTATTTCCGGTAAATAGCGCCTCTCAGACGATGACCGTAACCGCATACAGGAACGGGGTGGCAGTCACCGGTTCGGCCATCACTATCAATTATGTCACTTCCATACCCATCCACGGAACGACACTGACATCCACCGATTTTGGAAGTAATTATGATAATATGGATGAGATTCAGGTAACCACCAGTACAGGAATTGGAGTCTCCTTAGATAATATTCAAACATCGAACGCCGTAATATTACCATTAAGTCTGCTTGATTTTTCCGGACGGCAGGAAGGGAAATCCGTATTATTAAATTGGTCCACTGCTTCGGAGGAAAACACCCTTTATTTCGAAATACAACGCAGCCTAAATGACTCCGCCTTTTCTCCCCTTGCAAAGGTTCCTGCGGCAGGTAATAGCTCCGGTGCCCTGCATTACAACTATACGGACAACCTGCCTTTCTCTACCGCCATATCGGGTAAGGCATATCTGTATCGTTTGAAAATGGCAGATCTTGACGGTAAGTTCACTTTTAGCCCTGTGGTTGCCATCAATACCCTTCCCTCCGTCTCCGGACTGACAGTGGGCCCTAATCCGTTTATTCAACAGGTAACCATTCTTTTCGGCTCCTTTGAACCGGATAATGCGGTCTTTACGATTACAGACAGGAGCGGCAGAAGGCTATCTGCAAGAACCTTCCCCATCCAAAAGGGTAATAATAAAATTACCTTAAGCGGCCTGGGTCAGCTTGGAAGAGGCATCTATTTACTCACTATGACGACAAAAGGCCAAACGCAAACGGTAGAACTGATAAAAGGTCAATAGCACCATCAATAAAGTCATTTTGCCGGGCTGTCCGGAGAATATAGGATCTGGCAATTTTCACAGAAAAAAGCCCTTCTTTTTGTTTTACCCAAATGGGGCAGCTTGACAAAAGGAATATGGCAGCGCGGACAAATCTTTTTTGTATGAGCCAGCCAGTGTTTTTTTAATTCAAACGCTTTTTTCCATCTGAGAAAATCAAAGCTATAGTTCCGGGCTTCTTTTATGAGTTCCGTTAATTTACGGGGAGGAAGGTTGCGTATCTTCGTTTCCGGATGAACACGGATACGGAATAAGACCTCATTTTTGATAATATTACCAACGCCTGCAAAAACGGATTGGTCCAGTAACGCGTCCGCCACGATGGTTTCCGGCATCATTTTTAGCTTTTTGCGGGCTTTTTTCGGATCCCAACAGTCATTCATAATATCTCCGCTCCAATCATACACTTCATCGGGAGTACCTTCCAGGATTCGTATCGAACAGGAATAAAAGTAAAGGGACCCTTTGCTGAATTGTAAATGCAGACGAGGTTTTGGCTTTGTCAGCTCATCGATACTATAGGATCCGAAGAGCAAAAAATGAATGCGAAGGGTAAGTTTGGGCAGACAGACCAAAAAATGTTTGCCCCAGCTTTTAAAATCAATGATTTTCTGATCCCGCAGAAGATCCATATCGATTTTTGCATTTCCTGATGCCTGCTTAATTTTTTTTCCCTTATAGGGCTGTACTAACTCTTTCAGAATGATAATAGAAGGTCCTTCGGGCATATAAATAATTAATTATTTATATGCCAAAGCAAAAGGCAAACCATGGAAATGAAGGAATGCGTCATCTTTCTGATTAAAAGCTAAATAAAAACCATTAGGCGGGCGAATCTTTAAAGCAGTTAGTGGCAGAATCACGCAGAAAGCATTAACTTTAAAGCGGTTAAGCTCATCTGATTATGAAAGAATCCTCCCAAGAAAAGGCCGAAAAAGAAAAGGTATTAAAAAAGCTATTGTCTAAATGGCTTACCGTTCAGGAAACCGAACGCAAAGCGACCCTCCTGATGGCTAAGAACGAAAAACCCAAAAAACCGGGTACTGCCCGAAAACGAAAAACTCCCTAAAAAATACAGAAAACACGAGGTCCCTTTTGCCTAAAATAACCTCAGTTGCCGGGCTTTCGGAAGACCGGAAGGTGGAGACGCTTTTCCAAAGACTGTCCGACCTCCATACTTCCAGGATTCCGCCCTTTCCTTTTCGATCAGCTCCTGAAGATCACCAGAAAAATTGTCTGAATGGCTCCGGGAATTACCAGATGTATTTCCGGCTGCCTTCCCGGAAGGGATAAAATCTTTCTCAGCATTTTGGGCCAGTTGACTCAGTTTCTTAATGGCCTCCTGTTTATCCTGCTGCCCCAGTTTGCTTTTTTGTACTGCTGTTTGCAGGATTTGAATAGTCTCGTCATATACCGTAATAGGCACCGGAAAAGGATGCCCGTCCTTACCCCCATGCGCAAAGGCAAAACGTGCGGGGTCCCGGAACCGGGAAGGAGTGCCATGGATCACTTCGCTTACCAGGGCAAGGGATTGGATGGTCCGGGGGCCGACTCCCTCCAGCAGGAGCAATTCTTCAAAATCTGCAGGCGTTTTTTCATGGGCAAGCCATAACATGGCCCCTAATCTTTTCAGATTGACATCTTCTGTACGTATATCATGGTGAGCGGGTAATACCAATTGCTGGATGTCCTGCATCATCCTTTCAGGTTTCTCACGGGTAATTTCCAATACACCGTTGCGGGCAGGAGAAGCGGCCGCATCTGCCAGGTTAAGGATAATGCCCTGGTTTATTCCGCAAATGGCCGTATGCGGTTCGTCGACGAAAGAAGTAAGATCTTCCGAATGCCAATGATATCGCCTGGCCGTGGAGTTTCCGGTATTCAGTCCTTGCTGTACCACCGTCCATTGGCCTTCGTCGCTTACAATAAAATTGTGCATGTATAATTGAAATCCATCCTGTACAGCCGTATTGTCAACCTTGGCGCTGAGTTTACTGCTACGTACGAGATGCAGACCATCAAGTCCGGTACATTCTGCGACCTTCATTAATTCATCCGGTGCCTGCCTGGACGATTTGCCTTTACCGCCGCAGATATAAATGCCCAATTGTCGGGAATGAGGGTTTATCGCCCGTTTTAGCGCACCCATAACGGAAGTGGTGATACCTGACGAGTGCCAATCCATTCCCATAACCGCACCCAGGCATTGAAACCAATATGGATCACTCAACCGGCGTAATACTTCTGTCTTGCCATAATCGCTAAGCAGGGTTTCGGTTATGGCAAGACCCAGCTTTGCCATACGTTCCGCCAACCATTGGGGTACGTAACCATAATGCAAAGGAAGATCTGCCGAACCGGAACGTTTCATGAGCTTGTTATTACTAACAAAATTAGCAGATAAAGCTGACATAAAAAGCCTCGGGAAAGTTAAAAATAATTTAATCGGATTACCGCCCCTGGTGATGATGGGTAGTGGTGTAAGCTGCGGGTGAATTTTCTCCTTCTGCTATCTCTTCGATCATTTTTTTGGTAAAGGCAACCAGGTCTTTTGGAGTCCGGCTGGTGGTCAGCCCATTATCCGTAACGACTTCCTGGTCCACCCAAATCGCGCCGGCATTTTTAAGATCAGTTTTTAAAGATGGATAGGAAGTCATCGTGCGGCCTTCGATCAGACCGGTTTCGATCAGCAGCTGCGGGCCATGGCAGATAGCCGCCACCGGTTTCCCGGATTCGAGAAACTGTTGCGCAAATTCCACACTTTTTTTATTTAGCCGCAATTGGTCCGGATTGAGTACCCCACCTGGTAATAGCAGGGCATCAAAATCCTCTGCATTTGCCTGGTCCACCTGTATGTCTACCGTCAATTCAATCGACCAGTGGTCATGGGCCCATGCTTTTACTTTATCTTGCTGAGGAGAAATGATCTTTACGTCTGCACCGGCATCTTCCAGGGCTTTTTTGGGGCCGGTCAGCTCAATTTCCTCAAACCCATTTTCGGTTAAAATGGCTATTCTTTTTCCGGTTAACGTTGCCATACCCTATACTTTAATAGTGAATGATAGTATCTCTTTTACCTGTTATCTGCTTCAAAAAGAATACCATCCCTGTGAATAGTAAACGCCACCGGAAAATTTGCCCTTCGTCGAAAATCTTTATATTGATGAGCCTTCGGCCGACAGACCCGTGGTCCGTCTTCAGAAAAAATACTAATTTTGCCATATGAACAGAAAAGAAGAGATCCTTCAGGATGTCGTTATAAAGTTCGCCGGAGATTCCGGAGATGGAATGCAGTTAACCGGCAGTCAGTTCACCAATAATACCGCCATGTTAGGTATCGATCTGGCCACCTTCCCCGATTTCCCGGCAGAGATCCGGGCTCCCCAGGGAACCCTGCCAGGAGTGAGCGGTTACCAGCTTCGGTTTTCAAGCGATAAGATCTTTACTCCCGGGGACGAATGCGACGTGCTGGTGGCTATGAATGCCGCGGCACTGAAGGCAAATCTGAAGGGCCTAAAGAAAGGAGGCAAGATTATAGCCAATGTCGAAGGTTTCGACAGCAAGAATCTCCGGCTGGCCAATTATCCGGATGGTATTAATCCTTTGGAAGACAACAGCCTGGACAGCTATGAGGTCATCCGGATCGATGTCACCAAAATGACAAGGGAAGCCCTGAAGGAGATTACCATGGGAACCAAAGAAAAAGACAGGGCCAAAAACATGTTCGTTTTAGGTTTTCTGTATTGGATGTATAACCGGGATATGGAAAACACGATTCAATTCCTGAAAGATAAATTCGGTAAAAAACCCGAGATCTTCGAAAGCAATGTAAAAGCGTTGAAGGCAGGTTATAATTTCGGGGATACCACCGAAACCTTTACTACCACCTACAGGGTTGAAAAGGCAAAAATGGCACCCGGTGTTTACCGCTCCATTATGGGAAATCAGGCTGTGACCTACGGACTGATCGCAGCTTCTCAAAAAAGTGGTCTTCCCTTATTCCTGGGATCTTACCCTATCACTCCTGCTTCAGACATCCTTCACGATCTCAGCCGGTATAAAGCGTTTGGCGTCCGCACCTTTCAGGCCGAGGATGAAATTGCCGGTATTACCTCCGCTATCGGTGCCGCCTACGGAGGCTCTCTGGGAGTCACGACCACCTCCGGACCTGGAATGGCCCTGAAAGCGGAAGCCATGGGATTGGCAGTAATGCTGGAGATTCCCCTGATCATTTGTGATATACAACGTGGCGGACCTTCTACAGGTCTTCCCACCAAAACAGAACAGAGCGATTTGCTGCAGGCTTATTATGGACGAAACGGGGAGTGCCCGATGCCCGTGATTTCCGCATCTACACCCAGTGATTGTTTTGATGCCATATATGAAGCTGTACGAATTTCGGTTCAGCATATGACGCCGGTTATCTTTTTGAGCGATGGTTATATCGCTAATGGCGCCGAGCCCTGGAGATTCCCGAAAAGTGAAGATCTGCCTCCCATTGACGTAAAATTCAAAACCGAACTGGGACATGGGGAGACCAGTTTTCAACCCTATCTCCGGGATGAAAAATTAGTCCGCCCCTGGGCCATTCCCGGTACACCCGGACTGGAACACCGCATTGGCGGCCTGGAAAAACAGAATATTACCGGAAATGTTAGTTATGATCCGGAGAATCACCAGCTTATGGTAAAGATCAGAGAAGAAAAAGTAGCCAGGATCGCTGATTATATTCCCCTCCAGAAATTGGATAGCGGTCCTGAGAAAGGCGACTTACTGGTATTAGGCTGGGGAAGTACCTACGGATCCATTAAAAGCGCCGTATCGGAATTGCAGCATGAAGGATATGCAGTTGCGCATGCCCATCTTCGCCACCTGCGCCCCTTCCCGAAAAACCTGGGAGAGATCCTGAAAAATTACAAACAGGTCCTGGTACCTGAGATCAATAATGGACAACTCATCAAAATCATACGCGATCAGTATTTTGTAGACGCCAAACCTTACAACAAGATCATGGGTATACCCATCACCAAAACAGAACTGGTGATGAAGTTGCGCGAAATGCTGGGTTCGAATAATTAATCGCGGCTTCGTTCTTTTAAATGTACTCGCCGCGATTAATTCTCTAATGTCGGGGCCTTCGGCCAGTGTAACCGAGCGTAGGCGAAGGTTACGAGCGAGTCCTTAACAGTGTTAAGGACGATGCTCAGTGTCACACTTTAGTAAGAGCTCCGGCGTTTTCACAGTCTAAGTTGGAATAACTCCCTGCAGCTCGCGGCTCAACTTTTCGATATCCGAAGAAACATTGGCGATAAAATTAAACTGGTCGACAATCGGTTTGAATGCAGAAAGCTGCCGGCGTGTATCCGTATCGATAAGTCCCTGATCCAGTTCGGTTTTACGCTGGCCCATCAACACATTCAGTTTTTCATTCAGCTTGCGGAGATCTTCCCTGCTGCCTTCTTCGCTGGCCATTGCGCCCTGTCTTTTTTCCAATATCCGGATAGCATTTTCCAGTTTGCCGGAGATTATCAATATGATCGGTTGATAATCTATATCTCCGGATTTGTTTCCCATAGGCAATACATAATAAGAAAGCGTGGCAATATGTGTGGTCAGCATATGGTTGGAAACGACAAACTGGTGCATGCGTCCGGCATTTTTTTGCTTGCTCTTCGGCTCGGAGATCATGCGGCTAAAAGCATCGGACAGGTTGGCCAATGCGACAAAAGCATTTTTTCGGGATAATTTATATTGGGTGACCGGAACCGGTTTCCCTGTAAATGCGCCGGCAATATCCCTGAAATACGCAATATTGGTTTCGATGATCCGGACCATGGTATCGTTGATCCGTTCATGCTCCCAGGAAGGCATAAGAAAAATGTTTGCCATAAAGGCGATGGCCGAACCAATGGCCGTATCAATCACCCTGTCGGATAAAATAGTATGGAAATCACTGGGATATAATAAATGGAAAAGAAGCAGAATATACGGTGTCATCAGGGCCACGGCCACCAGGTATTGGGTTCGCAGAAAAGCATAGGTACCAATCATGAACAGGATCATGAGCACGAATAATGCTGTACGGTCCTTTATAAAAAAAAGGATCAGGAGGCCTGCCATAGCCCCGGTCACCGTTCCTGCCAGCCGTTCAAAATTCCGTTTTTTAGTCAGACTGTAGGCCGGTTTCATAATAACGATCACCGTAAGCAATATCCAATAACTATGACCGAAGGGTAGGAATACAGAGATCAGATAACCGGCGATGGTAGCGATGCTTACACGCAGGGAATGCCGGAAAATATCGGAATGCAGGGTGAGGTTATCGAAGAACAATTTCCGGTCTATTTCCTGGTGGGTGATGAACTGTTCAAAATCCACAGGTGACTGGGTCTGAAATGTTTTACTGAGCTTATCGTCATATCCCGTGTAGCCATGCAGGGTATGCATGCGGTCTGCGATATCCTGAATACTGTCCAGGATATGCCGAAGTCCGATAAAACCGTCAATATTCTCCCTGTTCCGGTGTTCGTCCCTGTAGCGGATAAGGGATTCGCGTAATTCTTTTAACCGACCGGCCAGATAGGATGTTTCCCGGGAGGTTTTGCCGCTCTTGATCGAGATCCCTATTTCATCAAGTTCTACCGCCATGTCGAGAATCACTTTCCGGTATTGTTCCAAAAGATCACTGTCGTCAAAAAGGTGGTGTAATAATTGGTAGTCCTGGTGGGAAGTCATTACTCTTTCAAAAAGATCTACGATATCCAGGAAGATCATCACCAATACCCGGCCCGTATGGGTCGAATCCTTTACGATGTCCCGGCTTTTGAATAATAATTCCCGGATCAGGTCTTGTTTTTCATGAACACTGATCTGTTGCTCTACCAATTGCCGGTAACTTTTGTCATAATCCAATCCCCGGGCGTAAAAAGATGCTTTGATCCGAAGATAACCTGAAGTCGCCTGGACACATTCCCCGATAGCCTGCTGAGTGAGTTTGTAAGGCCGGAAACTATACAGGAGCAGGCTTAAAATGGTGTACCAGACTCCTCCTGCCAGCACATAGGCCGGGGTGATCAAGATATCCCAGCCATGAAAAGGCCTGTCCAGGTTCAACACCATCAGGAGCAATGCATTTACCCCGATCGCACTGGCCCGGTTCCCGTAAACTCCCATCATAGAGAAAAGGAAACAGAAAATAAAAACAACAAACCCCGTGAGGATGGGAGACCCGGAAACCAACCCCATAAGTAAGGTCACCAGGAAAATAATGATGTTGCAGGCAATCATTCCATTCCGGCGATGATGGATGGGGCCGGGATTATCCATATTGCCCACGCACATCGCTCCAAGGGACAAGACGATCCCCGCAGACAGGTTATGGAAATAGCCCAGGAGAATGGCAGGTAGGGTGATGCCGACGGTAACCCGTATAGCCCCGCTCAGGTTGTGACTGTTGATAAAACTTTTATATTCCCTGATATAATCCATTATCCGTGAGGCGCTGGCATCCGGTACAAAGGGTACCAATTGATGCAGCGATAGGTGCAAAGGTAGTCGCGCTAACCACACCACCGAAACAAATATGCCATTCACCGGGCTTTTTTTCCCGCTCACCGCAAGAGGCTTTTCTACAATCTGTCCGGAACTTAGTTTTGCGGAGGAATCAAATAACAGACCATTGTAAAACAACCGATTTTCAAACTAAACTGACGAATTTTCAAGCCGGTCGATTCCAACCGGAAGAAAATATCCCATCTTTCCTCAAACGACGAGTTTGTCTGACAACTTTAAATGCCAAAACATGCGTATTGCCTTTCTATTCATTTTCGCGACCTTATTAACGTTAACCCTCAGTGCCCAGCAGATAACCGGGACCGCACAGGACGAACAGGGCAAGCCCCTGAGCGGCGCCTCCGTGAGCCTTAAACAAAGTAAAGACTCTTCCGTTGTCAAATTAGGCGTTTCCAATACAACTGGTAAATACGAATTCAGCCAGATCCCATCCGGTAAATACTTTATTACTATTACACATATCGGCTATGCCCCGCTTAGCACTTCTGTTTTCGAAACAAAAGGAGAAGGATCGATTCAGGCACCAGGAACTTTGCTGACAAAAGCCTCCGGAAATCTGAACGCGGTCGTGGTCACTTCCCGCAAACCCGCGGTGGAAGTGAAAGCGGATAAGATCATCCTCAATGTGGAAGGGAGTATTAATGCCGTCGGCCAGGATGCCTTGCAGTTGCTGCGAAAATCTCCCGGCGTAAGCGTGGATAAGGATGACAATCTGAGTGTCAGTGGAAAAAATGGAGTACAGGTGTATATAGACGGAAGACCGACTCCATTGTCTGGCAAGGACCTTTCCGAATATCTGAAGACAATTCAGTCGACATCCATCGAATCGATCGAAATCATCAGCAACCCTTCTGCCAAATATGATGCCGCCGGTAATGCCGGCATCATAAATATAAAACTGAAGAAAAACAAATCTTTCGGCACAAATGGTACCGTTAATGCAGGATATAATATCGGGACCTATGCCAAGTATAACGCTGGTTTCTCCCTGAATCACCGTAATAAAAATATTAATGCCTTTGGGAATTATAGTTTTGATCATAGCCTGAATGAAGCCTATTTCAATTTACGAAGGGAGGTTTCGGATACGTTATTCGATCAGCGGTCGACCATGCGGTTCAACACCAACAGCCATAATTTCAAAGCCGGCCTTGATTATTTCCTAAACCAAAAAAGCACCCTGGGAATGATCGTGAGCGGAGCCCTTTCAGGCAACTCCCAAACATCCAACAGCAGCACACCAATCTCCTATATTCCGACCAGCCAGCTGGTCAGGGTCCTGAAAGCCAACAACACGAACAGCGGAAGGCGGGATAACGGGAACCTTAACCTGAATTACCGATATGCCGATACCAGTGGTCACGAATGGACCATGGACGGGGATTATGGAATCTACCGCATCACCAGCAACCAGCTCCAGCCAAATAATTATTTCGATCCGGCAGGTAATCCACTGAACAGCACAGTTTATAATATGCTGGCCCCAACCAATATCGATATCTATAGTTTCAAATCCGATTACGAACAGAATCTAAAAAAAGGACGTCTCGGATTTGGAGGAAAAACATCTTTTGTAAATAGCGGTAATGATTTCGATCAAAACAGCGTCAGTATAATCACGAATACCAAGACTCACGATACGCTCCGCAGTAATTTTAAATACAAAGAGAACATAAATGCCGTTTATGCCAATTACAGCAAGGCCCTGAAAAGCTGGACGATCCAGCTCGGACTGCGGGTTGAAAATACGAATGCAAAAGGAATATCCACCGGTTACCGGATAGATAACACCGGGAATTATAAATACGATTCCACATTCGACAGGCATTATACCGACTTCTTCCCCAGTGGTGCCGTCAGTTTTAACAAAAATCCCATGAAACAGTGGACACTGAATTACAGCCGCCGGATCGACCGCCCATCCTACCAGGATCTTAATCCTTTCGAATTTAAACTGGACGAATATACCTTCCAGCGGGGAAATACCGAGTTAAGACCCCAATATACCAACAGTATCGGGCTTACCTACATGTATAAATTCAAACTGACCACTACACTTAACTATAGTCATGTAAAAGACGTATTCAGTCAATTGGTGGATACTACCGAAAAATCCAAATCGTTCATTACGAAAAAGAATCTGGCTACACAGGATATCACCAGTCTTAATATCAGTTATCCGTTCCAGTATCAATGGTACAGCATATTTGCCAACGTTAACACCTATTATTCACTGTATAAGGCCAACAACGGCGCTGGAAAAGTGGTGGATCTGAACGTATTCGCCTGTAATATTTATGCCCAGCAAACTGCGCGGCTGGGGAAAGGCTGGACCGCAGAGGTCAGCGGTTTTTATACCTCTCCTTCTATCTGGCAGGGAACCTTTAAGACCAAAACGATCTGGAGCGTGGATGGCGGTCTTTCGAAAAACGTCATGAAGAATAATGGAACGATCAAAGCCTCGGTCAGTGATATTTTCAATACGCTGAAATGGTCTTCTACCAGCAATTATGCGGGGCAGATCCTGCATGTGAACGGAGGGTTCGAAAGCCGGCAGTTCAAGCTGTATTTCACTTACCGGTTTGGAAGTGTACAGATAAAAGCGGCCCGTCAACGGAAATTAGGTGCAGAAGAAGAAAGCAAGCGGGTCGGAACACAGGGAGGCGGGTTGAGTAATTAACATCCCCCGCCCCCCTAAAGGGGGTGTTGTTAAAATACTCTATTTTTGCCGACCATATACTTTTCATGCAAGCCATAATCGAGAACATTAAAGAGCTTTTTGCGTCCTACAGCGGATCGGCGCTTATTCAACTGGAGAAGATCCCCCAATCCGGAAGCAATCGTATTTATTTCCGGCTGCGGACCGGGGATGGATCCTTCATCGCAACCTATAATGATAATGTCCGGGAGAACCAGACTTTTATTCATTATAGCCGGCATTTCCGTGAACGGGGATGCCCGGTTCCGGAGATCTACGCCGTAAATGAAGCAGTTACCATCTATTTACAGGAAGATTTCGGGGATTCTTCTCTTCTTGGTGAACTGGAAAAATACGGTCATAATGACCTGGTATATGGACTATTCCGGCAAAGCCTGCAGGAACTGGCCCGTCTGCAAATCGAGGGCGACAGACAGCTGGATTATAGCTGGGCCATCACCTCCAAGGAATTCGGCAAACAGGCGATCCTGAGTGATCTCTTGTATTTTAAATACTATTTCCTGGACACGCTTCAGATCCCCTATGACAAAGAGATGCTGATCGATGAATTTGAGGCATTGAGCACCTATCTCACGCATGTGGATCACAAATTTTTTATGTTCCGGGATTTCCAGAGCCGCAATATCATGGTCAGGGAAGGTAATATTCATTTTATTGACTTTCAGGGAGGAATGAAAGGCGCTCTGCAATATGACGTAGCATCGATGTTATGGCAGGCAAAGGCAGAGTTGCCGGATGATTGGAAAAACAGCCTGCTGGATCATTATATGGATTGTGTGGAAGATATCCTGGGTAAAAAAATCGACCGCGTGCAGTTCGTCAGCCAATATAACGGTTATGTGCTCATAAGACTGTTACAGGTTCTGGGTGCATACGGATTCAGGGGATTATTCGAGAGAAAGGCGCATTTCCTGACAAGTATCCCCCTGGCCCTGCGGAATTTTAAATGGTTCCTGACCCATAAACAGGTAGGAATTGCCCTGCCTGAATTTGAACGATTATTAGGTTTGATCGTTAAAGAAGAGATCATTAACCGTTTTGAGCCTGTAAAGGCCCATGAAAATACCCCTTTGGTCGTTCACATAAACAGCTTTTCTTATAAGAAAAGTATACCTGAAGACAACGGAGGCAACGGAGGTGGTTTCGTTTTTGATTGCAGGGGGATTTTGAATCCCGGAAGATTGCCTGAATTTAAATCCAAAACCGGTCGCGACAAAGAAGTAAAAGACTTTTTGGAGCAACAAACCAGGATGCCCGAATTCCTGAACAGCGTATATAATTTAGTGGATATCGCTGTAGAGGATTATATCAAAAGGGATTTCGGAAGCCTGATGGTCAGTTTCGGCTGCACGGGTGGTCAACACAGAAGCGTATATGCAGCAGATGCTCTGACCAGGCATTTGAGAAATAAATTTCATGTAAAAACAGACCTGCATCATCTCGTACAAGAGGAAAAAGACTGGATTAATTAAGCAGGAGCGCAGGCGTTAAAAAGAAGCACAATCCTCCTGCATTTCAGAAAAGGATTAAGGAAAAATAATCCTTTTCCGAAATACCATAATGTCTGTACACTTAGGCCTTGGGGCCTGGTGTACTTACGTGCTCTGCCCGTTTAAAGAACAAATGACTAAGTGATGTATTACGTTGTGTATGGATTGTTATATCTGCTTTCCCTTTTGCCAATGGCGCTTTTATACCCGCTGGCCGATTTCCTCGCTTTCCTCCTGTACCATGTGATCCGTTACCGGCGCGACATTGTTTTGGCCAACCTGATGATCGCTTTCCCGGAAAAAACTTCTGCCTGGAGGATAAAGGTCGCCAAAAGATTCTACCGCAATTTCGTCGATAATTTTATAGAAACCCTCAAGCTGTTATCAGCCAGTCCTTCCTTTATCCGGGAACATTTTATCATCGACAACCCGGAGATCCTGGAGGATTTTTATAAAAGCGGGCGGAAATGCCAGGTGCATCTTGGTCATTCCTTTAACTGGGAAATGGCAAATGTAGCAATGCCTTTGCAGACGAGTTATCCCTTTCTTGTCGTTTACCTGCCGCTTGAAAATAAGTTATTCAACCGCCTGTTTCTTCATCTTCGCACCAGAACCGGTACCGTACTGCTGCCGGCCACCAGTATGCAAAAGGCGATCCTGCCACACAGAGGTACACAATACCTGCTGACCCTGGTAGCAGATCAGGCACCTCCCGGAAATGGCGAAAATGCCTACTGGCTCGATTTTTTTAATCATCCGACCGCCTTCCTTAAGGCTCCCGAACGAGGGGCACGCATCGCTGATATTCCCGTCGTTTTTGTACGATTTTATAAGACCCGGCGTGGTTATTACCGTGTACGGCTGGAAATAGGGGATGATCATCCCGCCACTTTGCCAAAGGGAGAACTGACCCGGCGTTATGCCCGTTTCCTGGAAGACGCCATCCGCCAGTCTCCTGATCTCTGGTTATGGAGCCATAAAAGATGGAAGAACAAATGGAAAGAGGAATACGCTCCATTACGCATAGATTAATCTATCTTTATCGGGATCAGAAACAAGTTTTCCGTGCCATATGGCACAGATAATCCTGTCAACCACTCCTGACCCATGTACTACTTATTTTATTCTTTTCTTTTTCTCGTTTCGCTTTTACCTATGCGTGTCCTTTATTTTCTCTCGGATGCCATTTACGGATTGGTTTACCATGTTTTGGGCTACAGGAAAAAAGTAGTGATGGATAACCTCCGGATCGCTTTTCCGGAGAAGACGGAAACGGAACTAACCCACATCGCCAAAAAATTCTATCATAATTTTCTTGACTCTTTTATAGAGGTAATCAAACTGATTTCGGCCGGGGATGCCTTCCTGCAGAAACGATTTACCGTGGATTTAAGTGATCTGGATGAACTGTATAAGACAGGAAAAAGCTGTCAGATCCACCTCGGGCATACCTTCAATTGGGAATGGGGCCAATTGGTTCTGTCCAAACTGACGAAATATAAATTGTTGGTAGTGTATATGCCTATCACCAATAAGATCCTGGAAAGACTCTTCTACAAACTCCGCACCCGGAGCGGAAACGTATTCTTACCTGCCACGGATATGCGCAATGCGATGGTTCCCTACCAACAGACTCAATATTTATTAGGCCTGGTCGCCGACCAGAATCCCGGCAATACCCATACGGCCTATTGGCTAAGGTTCTTCGATCGTCCGACTCCTTTTGTCAGCGGACCGGAAAAAGGGGCGCGTTCCAGCAATCTTCCGGTAGTATTTGCCTGCATTGAAAAACCCAGGCGGGGTTATTATCATGCTACGGTTAAACTGGGTACTTCGGATCCCAGCCTTCTTGCTGAAGGAGAACTGACCCGGAAATATGTGCGTTATCTGGAGACGGTCATTCGCCGCAATCCCGATATGTGGCTTTGGAGCCACCGCAGGTGGAAACATTCCTGGAAAGCGGAGTATAGCCCAAACTGGATCGATGAGACCCCTGTTCCTTACGAAAAATCGGTTTCGGAATAAATGATTTCTATAAATGGGTCAGGGCTATTGCATTTCAAATAATAATAATATATTTACATCATCGTCCGGTATATCTCACTCTGAAACATAAAGGCTGAGGCAAAGGAATCTGCCTTTCTCTGTGTGAAAAGTCGCTTCTCCGATCTTGTAGAAGGACATCTTTAATAGTGCCCGATTAAACGTAACAGGTTATCTGATCAGTAGCACAATTGAAACAGAACAAACGCTGGCAATTTATGCCAGATGACCCCTCGCAACCAGAACCTAAACCCGATTCTGATGAATAATTGCAAACCTGCTGTTGCATTGGTCGATGACCATGTGCTTCTCCGGAATGGCTTGGCTAACCTCATACGTAGTTTTGGCGAATATGCCGTACTGTTCGAGGCCTATAATGGTTCTGACCTGATCAGACAATTACATCCCCCCTGTTTGCCGGACCTTATTCTCCTGGATATCAACATGCCGGAAATGGATGGATATGAAACGGCAGGTTGGCTAAAACGAAATTTTCCCGATGTGAAAATTCTCGTGCTTTCTATGTACGATACGGACAACTCCATTATCCGTATGTTAAAGAACGGTGTAAAAGGATATATTCTCAAAGACATTGAGCCGGCTGAGTTGAAAATGGCCCTGGATACCGTTATTCAGAGAGGATTCTATTATTCCGGGATGGTAACGGGTAAATTGGTCCATACGATCCATATGCAGGAAGAACCTGAACAGCAAACCCGGCGCGCTCTCCCTTTAAATGACCGGGAACTTGAATTTTTGAAGATGGTATGTACAGAATATACCTACAAGGAAATTGCTGAACTGATGTATCTCAGCCCCCGGACTATCGACGGTTACCGCGATATGTTATTTGAGAAACTGAACGTCAGGACCAGGGTCGGTCTTGTATTATATGCTATCCGTAATGGGATCGTTTGCATCTGACCATTTTAATTGAGCACACTGTACTAATTCAATATGCTGTTCTCCTTCTCGATCTTAATACCGGATTGTTCTTTAATCTTACTCCATCCCCCTGCCACATTGCGCAAATTATGGATCCCCTGACGCTTAAGCAATGAAGCGGCAATGATACTCCTGTATCCGCCGCCACAATGTAAATATATATTCAGGTGTTCATCAAGGTTTACCATGCTGCCCGGATCCGCCAGGTCATTCAGCGGTAAATTAACGGCATCCTTGACATGACCGTCTGCAAATTCCGTTTCACGTCTTACGTCCAGTACGACCAGCTTGTCATCAAAGGGGATATCCATAGCCAATTCGTCCGCTTCCACATCAATGATCAGATCGACAGGTTCCCCTGCCTGTTTCCAGGTGGCAAAACCTCCCTGCAGGAAACCTTTCATTTTATCGAACCCTACTCTGGCCAGACGAACCACACTTTCCTTTTCTTCACCAGGGGTGGTGATCAGGACGATTGTTTTATCGAAGGGTAACAAACTCCCCGCCCATTCCGCAAATCGACCGTCAAGGCCGATCCCTATGGCACCGGGAATAAATCCTTCTGTGAAAATGGCGGCTTTCCGGGTATCCAGCAGGATTACCTTATCATCCTGTATCAGTTTTTTAAACTCCTTCAATTCCAGGGGTTTCAGTCCGCTTTCCAGGATCTCTTCCAAACTTCCATATCCTTCTTTATTGATCCTGGCATTTACTGAAAAATATTGGGGCAATACGTCCAAACCATCCGTTACGGCTTTGATGAAATCTTCCTTGGTTTGTTCCTTCAGGGCATAATTGTTTTCTTTTTCCTCGGCCAGCGTACTGAACGTATTTGGTCCCAGGTTCTTTCCACAACTACTGCCAGGTCCGTGTGCAGGGTAAATAACGATATTATCCGGAAGAGGCATGATCTTGCTCCGCAGAGAGTCGTATAACATACCCGCAAGCTCTTCTTTACTGAGGTTCCCGCTGCTGAGATCAGGTCTTCCCACATCCCCTACAAACAAGGTATCACCGGTAAAGACGGTATGTGCTCGCCCATCCGGGCCCTTTACCAGGTAACAGGAGGATTCGATGGTATGACCCGGAGTATGCAACACTTCGATAGTGCTGTCTCCGAGCGGAAATAATTCGCCATCTGTAGCCTTATGAATGGGAAAATTGGTTTCTGTTTTAGGACCATAAACGATAGGCGCGCCCGTAGCCTTGGAAAGATCCAGGTGACCGCTTACAAAATCGGCATGAAAATGGGTTTCAAATATATATTTGATCTTTGCCCCCCGCTCTTTGGCCAATTGAAGATAAGCGTCAATATCACGCAAGGGATCTATAATAGCTGCTTCACCGGCGCTCTCAATATAATAAGCCGCTTCACTTAGGCAACCGGTATACAATTGCTTAATAAACATACCCTTTTAATTTGGGGCAAAGTTACGCGATTACGGGCAAATATCAGTCTATCAGCTCGTCCACGCATTTCATGATCTCGGCAAGCCGGTCATGATTGATGATATAGTAGATGAACTTTCCATCGCGTTGAGTTTTAACGATTCCGGCCCTGCGCAGGATAGCGAGGTGCTGGGAGGCGACAGATTGCTCCAGGCGGAGATGGACATAAATTTCCGTTACGGTCAGTTTCTTGTTTTCGTCCAGGAGGCGGATGACCTGCTGCCGTAATTTGTGATTCAGCGCTCGTAAGATCAGAGCTCCTTTCTTAAGATTCAAAAAATCGACTTTTACAGGAGCTCCTTCGGAGCCCTCTGCATTTACTACCATCCAATAGTTATTATTATTCATCGTTAAGCTCATGAGCGATTACCGTTTTAAGGATTTCAACAAGATACGTGACAGAATCAGACAAATTTATGATGTACTCTTTAGAAAAAACAACCTTATACTGTTAAAATGATGATATAGTTATTTTCTCGTATGAGTGTAGAATTCTTTGGTATAAGCGGGCTCGCTATAAGCGAGTTCCGTAAATTCCCGTTGTAAATATCGTAAAAAAGATAGAATACCCAGATACCCCGCATTATAATTAATTTCCAGGAAAACTGCGTTGGAAGAAGTAATTAGAGGTTTACACTTATAACTCCCTCCTCCAAAAAACGACACGGTGCTATCCAGAAGGAGGTCTGAGAACGATTTTTCATCAATTATCATAGCCGTAACGGGCAAATGCTCCACCATGTCATTTTGGTAAACTGAAGTAAAAACTTCCATCCTCCTGGCATCGATCATAGGGCATAAAAAGCCAGAGGAAGCTCCCTGCTCCCTGGCGGCAAAAGCCATAACTTTCAGGGTATTTTCCGTGAGAAGGGGAATTTGCAATCCGTAGCAAAAACCCTTAGCAGCCGCCATTCCAACGCGCAAACCCGTATAAGATCCCGGCCCGGAAGTTACGGCGATGGCATCCAGATCACGCATCGAAAATCCATTCCCGGCTATTATTTTTTCGACGGCAGTATGCAACCAAAAGGCATGATCTTTTTGTTCTCCATTTTCGGAAATAGCCAGGGAACTGCCATCTTTCGACAAAGAAATGCTCCCTTTTTCCGTCGCCGTATCGATATTTAAGATTAAGGCCATGAGGTCGGTAAAATTTCTTAAATTTTAATCATATTTTAATATTGCTTAACTCTTTTTCCAAGGAATCGGCAATTGTGAAACATCCGTCTTTTTGATTTATCGAGGCAAGGAGGTGCCCGATTTTGTCCAAACCAATCTTTTTACCCCATTCAAAGGGCCCTGAAGGATAATGGGTTCCCAGTCTCATGGCCGTATCGATTTCCCCTTTTGTGCTCACTTCATCCTGTAAGGTATAATAGGCTTCATTGATTATTCCGGCCAGGATCCTCGCACTGATCAGACCCGGGATATCCGGAGCGATCCGGTATGGCCAGCCAAGCTGGTCAAACAACAGCCCAATGGACTCACCCCTGTTTTTGTCAGGAACTGCCAATTCAAGGGTGTTTCTTCCCAGAAATCCGGGCCAGGCATTGATCCGGAAGAAAGGCTGGCCTATTTCGGCAAGGGTATGAACAACGGAATTAATCACTACCGGGACCGGTAACAACTCGCTTAATTTCTCAATACGGGTCTTATCCATGGTAAATTCCAGGTCCATAAACAATCCGGCATCTGTATGCCTGCTCAGGGCATCCACTGTTTCGACCCAGGCCCACAAGACTCCAGGCGGGAATATTTTGGACTCCAGCTCCTTTTTTTGCTCCATTCCGGCCAATACTGCAATTTTCATCTGCTAAATTTTATTTTTCCGGGTCGGACGCAAAGATAACTATTAGCTTCATGCCTCGGGCTGCAACCTGCAAGCTTGTGGCTATATTTGCTTTATGGAAAAAAAGATCATTAACACCCCTAATGCCCCTGCACCCATCGGTCCCTACAACCAGGCCGTCCAGACGGGCAACCTGCTTTTTATTTCCGGCCAGATTCCCATCAATCCTGCTACCGGTAATATTGAGGCCACCGATATCATCGGCGAGGCCCACCAGGTTATGCATAATCTGAAGGCGATCCTGGCCGAAGCCAAAATGGATTTCAGTCATGTGGTAAAGACCACGATTCTGTTAAGTGATATGTCATTGTTCGGAACTGTCAATGAAGTATATGGAAAATACTTTAACGGTGACTTCCCCGCGAGAGAAACTTACGCCGTTAAAGGATTACCGAAGAATGTAAACGTGGAGATCAGTATGACAGCCGCATTTTAATGCGTCGCTTGTCCCCAAAGCAGAAGCCCGGTGGCTGCCGGGCTTCTGCTAGTATTTCTTATGGTGCCATTTGAATTGTTATTTAAGTACATTCAGTTCTTTACCGACTTTCGTAAAAGCGGCAATAGCTTTGTCCAGATGATCCTGTTCGTGAGCTGCGCTCAATTGCACCCGGATCCTGGCCTGTCCTTTTGCAACAACAGGGAAAAAGAATCCGATAACATAGATACCTTCATCCAATAATCTGGAAGCAAAATTTTGCGCTACGACAGCATCATATAACATGATCGGGACGATAGGATGGTCTCCGGGCCGGATATCAAACCCTGCCTCCGTCATTTTACTGCGGAAATATTTTGCATTGTATTCCAATTTATCCCTAAGGGTTGTAGCCTCACTCAGCATGTCCAATACCGCAATGGATGCTCCGGTGATGGAAGGCGCCAGGCTGTTGGAGAACAGGTAAGGCCGGCTGCGCTGACGCAACATTTCAATGATCTCTTTCCTGCCGCTGGTAAACCCGCCGCTGGCCCCGCCCAGGGCTTTGCCCAGTGTACCGGTAATAATATCGATCCTGCCCATGACACCATGGTATTCATGTGTACCCCGTCCTGTTTTACCCAGGAACCCTGAAGAATGGGATTCATCGATCATTACAATGGCATGGTAACGGTCTGCGAGATCGCATATCTTATCCAATTGAGCGATAGTTCCATCCATGCTGAAGGATCCATCGGTAACAATAATCCGGCTGCGAAGACCCTGCGCTGCTTTCAACTGTTCTTCCAGATCCGCCATATTATTATGTTTATAACGGTAACGTTGCGCCTTGCACAGACGAACCCCATCAATGATCGAAGCATGATTGAGCTCGTCAGAGATAATGGCGTCCTGGTCTCCGAACAAAGGTTCAAAAACACCTCCGTTCGCATCAAATGCCGCAGCGTACAAAATAGTATCTTCTGTTCCCAGGAAGATGCTGATCTTTTTTTCCAATTCTTTATGAATGTCCTCCGTACCGCAAATAAAACGGACGCTGCTCATTCCGTATCCTCTTGCATCGATAGCTTTATGGGCTGCCTCAATTACGGCAGGATGGGAAGAAAGACCCAAATAATTATTGGCACAAAAATTCAATACTTTTTTATCATTTACCACTATCTCGGCCCCCTGGGCGCTGGTAATGATCCTTTCAGATTTGAAAAGGCCGGAAGTCTTAATCTCTTCCAGTTCCGCAGAAATGCGTGTTACAAAAGAGGCATTCATATGTAAAAATTTAATCGGCTAAAAATAGGATCCCGAAAAAGACCCGTAACAGGGCGCAAATATATGATTTTCAGGTTCCGGAAAAGGATTGGAAAAATATAATCCTTTTCCGGAACCTCCATTAATGTCCGTACACATAGGCCGTGTACTATCAGGCCGTGCCTGATATGGATAAGTAGTTGAATTTTCTATGGTTAAAGAGGCCTTTTTGCTAAAAAATATTTTAATAATTCAACAAACTACCTGTTTTCTTAAACGGATTCCTGGCAAAAGCTAAATGAAGTAAATTTTTACCAATCTGTAACAAATTAATATTTAACTTCGTCTAATAAGAGAAATAGAATTCTCATGAAATACAGAGCATTTTTCCGATTATTTTTGGTGGTACTGATAGCTTCTATCAGCCTGATTCTCTTTTCCTATTCGCGAACAACCCGAACTTCCACGCCCGCCTGCAGCCAGGAATGCAACGAGAATGGGACAGGGAATTGCGAACAAAAAAAGAGCCAGACGGAATTTATTATCTGGGAATCGCTTTCACGTAATTTATTATCGATCAATCATTAAGGTACATTTTTCCCATTTTTGATCCCAACGGGGTATTCAATTAATCAACAGATCCGGCACCAATGCCAGGCCGATCTTTTCCTATCTTTTTTACGTTTTGTAACATTTATTCCCATTCCGCCGTATAAGTAAAATAAACCCGGATTGGCCCGTTAATTTTATAGCCTGACAGCTTTCAGCTTATGACAGAGAAAGACTACAATGACTGTGTTACGAGTTATGCGGATAATGTGTACCGCTTCATCCTTAAAAACCTCCGCCATGAAGAGGACTCGCGGGACGTGGTACAAACGGCTTTCGAAAAACTCTGGAAGAACCGGCACGAGGTGGAAATGATAAAAAGTAAATCTTTCCTTTTTACCATCGCATATCATCAGATGATCGATCATCTGCGAAAAACAAAAAGGATCCATCTCCGGGAGGAATTCAGAGAAGAAGCCCGGGTCACCGACACCCCGGCCCATAATTTAAAAAAAGTGTTGGAAGTGGCCCTGGCACGACTGAATGAAACTCAGCGGTCACTGGTCCTGTTGAAGGATTATGAAGGATATTCTTATGATGAGATCGGGCAGATCACTGGTCTTAATGAAAGTCAGGTCAAAGTATATTTGCATCGGGCAAGGATTCAGTTGAAAAATTATTTGATCAGTTTGGAAAACGTAATATAAACTCCATGATCACACGCGATAATTATGAGGAATTCTTTTTGCTGTACGTGGATAATGAGTTATCTCCGGCAGAAAGGCAAACGGTGGAAATATTCGTAGGAGAAAATTCTGATCTGGAAGAAGAGTGGACGGCCTTATTGGAGTGCAAACTAAAACCAGAAAACGATTCCATTTTTAAAGACCGGGATTCCCTGTTAAGGATTCCCTTTATAGCCGGAAGGGAATTGAATGAAGATAACTGCGAAGCCTGGTTTATTTCTTATATCGATGGAGAACTGGACGGGGAAGGACGTCAGCGGGTAGAACAATATGCGCGCCGTCATCCTGAAAAAGCCAAGGTGCTTGGTTTGCTCCGGCAAACGGTGAGTACTCCGGATCCGGCCATCGTTTTTCCTGATAAACAAATGCTCTATAAAAAAGAAGGAGAGAGGAAAGTCATTCCTTTACGATCACGACTGCTACAGATGGCTTCCGCAGCCGCTGTTATATTTGCTATAGGGCTGCTCCTTTTCCGTTATGGCGCTTCCGGTCCGCTGGCTTTTCTTAAAAACAGCAGGACAGGGGATACCGGCATAACAAAAAAGGCAGATACCGGAACACATCAAACAGAAAAAAAAGAAATCCAGTCTGTAACACCCGGATCTGCTGATCCGTTATATACTGGAAGTACGGGCAGTAAAAATCAGGAAGCCGGCACAGAGAAAACACAAGGGAACAAACAAGAGAACAAAGAGAAAACAAAAGAAGGAATTGCAGTTACGACCGCCAAGCCTTCCTTTGTCAATCCGGAGGGCTCCGTGGTGGCCGGTGAAGCGGAGAAAAAAAGAGGGCAACCTATAAAAGACCTTGCTGTTGCAGACAATAACAGAAAGGACAAGGTAATCAAACCTCCGGTGCTTATTGAACCGGTCGATGAAAAAAACAAGTCACAGGCTGACTTTGTGGAAGGCGCTAAGATAGCCAGGATCGAGAGCGGCCTTCCAGGAACAGTTTCAGCATTCGCTTACCCAATCAAAAATCCGGCACCAACAGATCAGGGAAAGTCGGGAAAAGATTTTGCTACACAGGCCTTATTGAATCCTTCGGGTACACAAGCAGAAGAAGACCTGGCTATGGAACCGGCTACACCCAAAAAAAATAAAATGCGGGGGATCTTCCGAAGAGTATCCAGGGTATTTGAAAAAACCTCCAGTCTGGATGATCCTGATGCAGATAACGGCAAACATGGGGTATTGATCGGGGCTTTCCAGGTCGCCCTCAAATAAACTTACATAAAGTATAATCTAAAAATTAACGGATGAAAAGGCAATTGATAATAATGGCAGGCCTATGCATGGCCCTATGCGGGCAAGCTCAGACCGACAGTACCGGCAAAATAATTAATCCTGCGCCCCAAAAGGATACCGGACGGATCCCCGGCAGCGATACGATCCGCGTCGGCAACCTGATCATCATAAAGAGCGGAAAAAAGGGTGAAAGTGAAAGCACCGAAGAGACCCGGATCCGCAAACGGCATAATAGTTACAAACCTTCCAATATCAGCACAAACTGGATCATCCTGGACCTGGGGTTCTCCAATTACAACGACAAGACCGATTATTCCTCCCTCCCAGCGCAACAATTTGCTCCAGGCTCTACCAGTGACTGGTTTCGCCTCAGGACAGGAAAATCGATCAATGTAAACATCTGGCTTTTTATGCAACGCCTGAATCTCATCGAACACGTGGTCAATCTTAAATACGGGATCGGTATAGAATTGAATAACTACCGCTATCAGGAAAACATCAAATACCTTACCAGTCCTACCAGGGTCATTATGGATACGATCAGTTACAGCAAAAACAAATTGGCAGCGGATTATGTCACCGTCCCCTTTATGCTGAACTTCAACTTTACTCCCGGCAAAAAAAATGGTTTTGGATTGAGCGCGGGGGCCAGTTTCGGATACAAATATTCTTCCAGGCAAAAATTGATCAGCGACAAGTACGGCAAGAAAAAAACATTTGATGAGTTTGACATGGAACCCTGGAAGATCTCCTGGATCGGGGAAGTCCAGTTAGGCCCGATAAAACTTTATGGTTCCTATGCAACAAAGAGTATGTTCCAAAAAGGATTGAACCAAATTCCATATACGGTTGGCATCCGCTTAAGTAACTGGTAGCTGATAAAGATTTGTACACAGTTCTCATGTGTAGTAGTAACACCGGTGCCATTCCTGGCACTGGTTTTTTTATGTCCGGTCTTCAGTCAATGTCTTATGGGGATTCCGTCAAAACTTTTCCACATTAAAAATATTTCATATCCAGGTTTCGTTACAACAGCAATAAAAAAGCTGCAAAATGACCATGACAAGAGTGATGTTGGGCAGTCTGTTGGTATTTACCCTGTTTGCCTTTAAGGACAGCCACAGAAGGTATGCTCACAGAAGTTTTTTTCATCGAAAACCCGAGGGAGAGGTATCTATCCTTATCATCAAATCCACGTATGAGTTACAGGTCTTCGACAAGGATGGATGGTATGCTACTTATCCGGTCGTGTTTGGAAATAAATCCCTGGAAGATAAAATGATCCAGGGTGATCGGAAAACGCCGGAGGGCGTTTATCATATCATTTCCAAACGCCCCCATGAAAAATGGGATAAGATCATGGACCTGGATTATCCAACCCCTCCCGATCTGGCTAAATTTAATGAACGGAAAGCAAAAGGTGTAATCCCAAAAACAGCTAAGATTGGCAATGGCATTGCCATTCATGGAACCTGGCCCCATGACGATAATGCTGTCGATGCCTACCAGAACTGGACGAACGGATGTGTCTCGCTGAAATGCGAAGATATGGATGAAGTATACAGCATCGCCCCGGTTGGCACCAGGGTGACGATTCAGCACTAATCGCCCGGAGGGCATTGGCCGTAGGCCCGACATGAGAGAGGAGACAGGCTGCTGCATCGCAGCAGCCGGGTACTATCAGGCAGCCGGGTGCTGCATCGCAGCAACCTTGTACTGTCGCAGCCGCAGGCTGCTATCAGGCATTCCGGTAACTACAACCTCCCACCCTTTATCTCTTCCACAATGGAAGGATCAAGCAGGGTAGTCGTATCCCCCAGGTTCTGCGTTTCCCCTTCGGCGATCTTCCTTAAAATCCTTCGCATGATCTTACCGCTTCTTGTTTTGGGAAGACCAGAAACCAACTGAATTTTATCCGGTTTGGCGATAGGACCGATTACCCGGGCTACGGTTTGCATGATGTCTTTGCGGATAAGATTTTCATCGCTTATTGAACCACTAAAGATTACATAGGCATAGATTCCCTGCCCTTTTATATCATGAGGATAACCTACCACTGCGCTTTCCACCACGCCGGTATGCATATTGATGGCATTTTCCACTTCTGCGGTACCGATCCGGTGCCCGCTTACATTCAATACATCGTCCACGCGGCCGGTGATCCGGTAATTGCCGTCCCCGTCCCTCAATGCGCCATCTCCGGTAAAATACAACCCGGGATAGGTCGCGAAATAGGCTTGTCTGCACCTTTCATGATCTCCATAGGTAGTTCGGACAATAGAAGGCCAGGGAAACCGGATACATAGATTGCCGCTGACATTATTACCAGTCAACTCTTCTCCTTTTTCATCAACCAGCAGAGGTTGAACGCCAGGTAAGGGCAGTGTGGCATGTGCAGGCTTCTGAGGAGTGATGCCTGCCAGGTTGGAAATCAACACACCTCCCGTTTCCGTCTGCCACCAGGTATCCACAATGGGACAGCGGCCTTTCCCGATATGATCATGATACCAATGCCAGGCTTCTTCATTGATCGGCTCGCCTACCGTTCCAAGCACTTTCAGGGAACTGAGGTCTTTCTTCTTTACATAATCCAGGCCGAATCCCATTAAACTCCGGATAGCCGTTGGGGCGGTATAGAGGGTATTCACCTTATGCTTATCTACCACATCCCAGAATCTGCCCGCATCCGGCCAGGTGGGAATTCCTTCAAACATAAGACTGGTCGCTCCGGCACTCAGAGGACCGTAAACGATATAACTGTGCCCCGTTATCCATCCGATATCCGCGGTACAAAAGAATACATCGCCCGGATTATACTGAAATACGTTCACAAACGTATAATTGGTGAAGATCATATAACCGGCACAGGTATGAACTACCCCTTTTGGTTTTCCGGTGGAGCCGGAAGTGTAGAGGATAAATAACATGTCTTCCGCGTCCATGGATATGGCCGGACATAAAGGATTTCCCTGGGTTTCCACTTTCCTGATCTCATCTTCCCACCATACATCCCGGCCTTTGATCATACTCACCGGGACACGGGTACGGGTCAGCACGATCACTTTCCGGATGGAGGGGCATTGTACCAGGGCATCGTCGATAACGGACTTTAAAGGGATATCCTTACTTCCCCGGTAAGCGCCATCGGAAGTGATCACAACGTTACACTGGGCATCCTGGATTCTGTCGGCAATACTTTGAGCGGAAAATCCTCCGAAAACGACGGAATGAATGGCACCAATCCTGGCGCAGGCCAGAACGGCAATGGCCAGTTCCGGCACCATGGGCATATAGATACAGATCCTGTCGCCTTTTTTTGCGCCATTATTCTTTAATACATTGGCGAACTGACATACCTTAAAATGCAATTCTTTATAGGTAAGGACCCGGTAATCCTCTTCCGGGTTATTGGGTTCCCAAACAATAGCGGGCTGGTCCCCTCTTTCGGCAAGGTGACGGTCCAGGCAATTCTCCGTTATATTCAGTTTTGCCCCTGAAAACCATTTGATATCTGGCTCTGTAAAATTCCAATCCAGCACTTTGTCCCATTTACGATGCCAGCTGAAATTACCGGCAACACCGGCCCAAAACCCCTCCGGATCTTCTACACTTTGTTTATACGCTGAATGATACTCTTCTAACGATTTGACCTGATGAGGGTAATTCATATGACAATTCCGACTTTTGGATAAATAAATGATAAGTTTGGAGCCGTAAATTTAGAATTTTATCGGTAATAAATTATACTAACTTTATCACTTTACCCTTAATACTTTACTAACGAGCCTATGTCATCAACATCAACAAAAGGAATATGGAAAGTTATTACGGCCTCATCCGTAGGCACACTGATAGAATGGTATGATTTCTACATTTTCGGAAGCCTGGCTACGGTCATTGCCAACCAGTTCTTTCCAAAAACCAATCCTACTGCAGCCCTTCTTTCCACGCTGGCCACTTTTGCCGCCGGTTTTATTGTACGCCCCTTCGGCGCCCTGGTCTTTGGAAGACTTGGGGACCTGATCGGCCGCAAACATACTTTTCTGCTAACGCTCATAATCATGGGCGGATCTACTTTTGCCATCGGCCTGGTACCGGGATATGACAGCATCGGATTCGCAGCCCCCCTGCTCGTATTATTATTCCGGCTGTTGCAGGGGTTGGCACTCGGAGGGGAATATGGCGGTGCGGCCACTTATGTCGCTGAACATGCCCCCGCACACCGGAGAGGGTATTTTACCTCCTGGATACAAACCACGGCAACCCTGGGTCTTTTTGTTTCGCTGGGCGTGATCTTATTGACCCGTCATTTTCTGGACGCGGATCAGGCCAGGAGCATTGAAAAATTCAATGACTGGGGATGGAGAATCCCATTTCTGGCTTCCATCCTGCTCGTGCTCCTATCCATCTATATCCGCCTGAAAATGCAGGAGTCCCCACTTTTCACCAAGCTGAAAGCGGAGGGGAAAGTATCCGTTAATCCTCTCAAAGAGAGTTTTGGCCATAAACGTAACCTGAAAATGGTCCTGCTCGCTTTATTCGGCGCCACGATGGGCCAGGGGGTGGTTTGGTATACCGGGCAGTTTTATGCACAATCCTTCATGGAAAATGTATGTAAAATCGATTTTGATCAATCAAGGACTATATTAATTTGGGCCATCTTGCTGGCAACACCCTTCTTCGTCATTTTCGGAGGATGGAGCGACAGGATCGGCCGGAAATGGATCATGCTTTCCGGAATGTTCCTGGCGATCATTTCTTACCAGTACCTATTCGGGCAATTGGTTACTTTATCCGATACCCATAACAAGACCGAGCTGGTCGCTCAAAAGGAAATAAAAAGCAGTGTTGGTTTTATTGGTAAAACGGGCAATATGCTCAGAACGGCAGCCAGCATCACGCATTATGAGGACGGAATGAGCGTCGCTGAAACCAAAAAAGATACGCTCTATGCGGATGGCCACACCAGCCTTAAAACAGAAGTAAAAACCAGCAAGACCGTAGGCACAGGGGATTATTGGAAGATGGTGGCCGTTTTATTCGTCATGATACTTTATGTAACCATGGTCTATGGGCCTATCGCCGCTTTTCTCGTCGAATTATTCCCTACCCGGATCCGCTATACTTCCATGTCCCTTCCTTATCATATTGGAAATGGCGTATTCGGGGGGCTGACTCCTTTTATTGCCACCTTGCTTACGACCATTTATAGCGGCCATAAGCTGGTCGGTCTCTGGTACCCCATTATCGTAGCGTTCGTCTGTTTGATCATCGGAGCTTTGTACATACCCCCCAACCCCCTAAAGGGGGAGCCTGAAGCCTTACATCCTTGAAGGGGGAGCACAGGCTTACACACTAAAGAAAGCAAAAGACAATATTCACCTGATAAAAAAAATTGACATGAACACCCCTAACGAGAAAAGCCGCAAGTTACCTAACTCCCCCTTCAGGGGGCTGGGGGGTCTTAAAAGAGCATTTGGCCTGTTGTGGATCCTGCTGGGACCACTGGCTATCTTTTACCTGATCCGGACAGCCGCTGACCAGATCACTAAAAAACCAGAATTGGACACAAAAATCCAATGGGGCGTATTTGTTGTAGTTTTTATTCCCATTGCCATCGGCATGATCCTGTTCGGTTATTATGCACTCAAAGGGGAATATGATAATGATAAAGCAACCTCCTGATCCCGCCATTAACGGGTATTTATGGCAGATTAGCCTATTTTCGTACCGTAAATCAGTAGCATAGCATGTCCATTGAAGTAAAAGAGCTCATAAAGACCTACGGCGAGCAAAAGGCAGTAGATACCATTTCTTTTACCGTAAATAAAGGGGAAATTGTTGGATTCCTGGGCCCCAATGGTGCAGGTAAGTCTACCACGATGAAGATCATTACCGGCTACCTGGCACAAGATGGCGGGCAGGCGATTGTCTGCGGCATCCCCGTCAAGGAAAATCCGCAGGAAACCAAAAAAAAGATCGGCTATCTTCCAGAAGCCAACCCGCTGTACCCCGATATGTATGTTAGGGAGTATCTGGACTTTGTTGCCGATATTCACCAGGTCAGAGAAAAAAGGAAGAAAATAGAAGAGGTCATCGCCATGGTGGGATTAACACCGGAAAGTAAAAAGAAACTGAGTCAGTTATCCAAAGGCTATAAACAGCGGGTTGGGCTGGCTGCCTCGTTAATCCACGATCCCGAGGTGCTCATTTTAGATGAGCCAACCAGCGGGCTTGATCCTAACCAGATCATCGAGATCAGGGAAGTGATCAAAAAACTGGGAAAACATAAAACAGTCCTTTTTTCTTCCCATATCCTTCAGGAAGTGGAAGCTCTTTGCGACCGGGTGTTGATTATTAACAAAGGAAAACTGGTCGCTGACGATCAATTGGACAGTCTTCGCCGGCAAAACAACACCAATATTATCAAGATTTCGTTTAAGGAGCCGCTGGAAATCCGTCGGTTGCAGGAGCTCAGGGGAGTTATTTCCGTCCGTAACCTTTCCGCATCAGAATGGGAGCTCCGAACCGATGAACCCGATGAGGTAAAAAAACAATTGCTGGAACTGGCTTTGCAAAACAAACTGAACATTGTTTCTTTGCAAAGTGAAGAGCAGAGCCTGGAAGATATTTTCCGGAACCTGACGACCCCCCAACCCTGAAGAGCCCGGACTGAGAGCAAATGCTGCCGGGACCCTGACAGCCAGTAACGACGAAAGCCATATGAATTAAGGAATCAACTACATTCAATTAAAAACTACGAACTAAGTATGAGCTACATTGCCGACATTCATGCAAGACAGATTTTAGACAGCCGCGGAAATCCCACCGTTGAAGTGGATGTTACCACGGAGAACGGTCATATTGGCCGTGCTGCTGTACCCAGCGGTGCTTCAACGGGAATCCACGAAGCCGTTGAATTGCGGGATGGTGATAAAGGGATCTATGGAGGTAAAGGAGTATTGAAGGCAGTAGCCAATGTCAATGATATTATTGCCGACCAACTGATCGGATTTCCTGTCAATGAGCAGGCCTCCCTGGATGCGCGGTTATTGGATCTGGATGGCACCGAAAACAAAGGCAAACTGGGTGCCAATGCCCTTCTTGCCGTTTCTATGGCCGTTGCCAAAGCTGCAGCCCTGGAATGCAAACTTCCTTTATATCGTTACCTGGGTGGAGTGAACAGCACCGTTTTGCCTATTCCCCTTATGAATATCCTCAACGGCGGTGTGCATGCAGATAATAAGATCGATTACCAGGAATACATGATCGTCCCGGTGGGTGCCGAAAGTTTTAGTGAAGGCCTGCGATGGGGAGTGGAGATCTTCCATCAGTTAAAGACCGTTTTAAAGAAAAAAGGCTTCAGCACCAATGTGGGTGATGAAGGCGGATTCGCACCGGATATCCAAAGCAATGAAGAAGCCATCGAAACAGTATTGCAGGCCATCGAAGCAGCCGGGTACAAGGTTGGCAGCCAGATCGGCATTGCCCTGGATGCAGCTAGCAGTGAAATGTACAAAGATGGCAAGTATAAATTTTACAAGAGCAGCGGGAAAATATTAAGCAGCGATGAAATGGTCGATTATTGGACCAACTGGGTAAACAAATATCCGATCATCTCCATAGAAGATGGGATGGCAGAAGAAGACTGGGATGGCTGGAAAAAATTAACCGATGCGATCGGTAATAAGGTTCAGCTGGTAGGAGATGACCTTTTCGTCACCAATACCAAAATTCTCCAGAAAGGTATTGACCTCGGCGTTGCTAACAGCATCCTGATTAAAGTGAACCAGATTGGTACCGTGACCGAAACCATCAATGCCGTACAATTGGCTCAGACTAATGGTTATACGACGATCATGAGCCATCGCAGCGGCGAAACCGAAGATACTACCATTGCAGATCTGGCTGTTGCCTTGAACTGCGGACAGATCAAAACCGGAAGCGCTTCCCGTACCGATCGCCTGGCTAAATACAACCAGCTTATTCGTATTGAGGAGCAATTGGGCGATGCCGGCGTTTATCCAAAAGGAAGAATTAAATTCAAAAAATAGACAGGGAACCCTTTGACTGGTGGCCGGATTTACTTAAATTTATCCGGCTACCGGTTTTTTTAACCCGGAATTCCGGGAAAAGGAAACCGAACAGGGAATATTAAAAAATGAAGTTTCTTACGCACATACCTTCCTGGTTAAAGAACAAATATGTACTCACGGCAACAGGTTTTGCCGTTTGGATCCTGTTTTTTGACTCCCGTGACTTTATTACCAGTCATTTCCGGGAAAGAGGGGAATTGCAGAAATTGGAGCAAAGCAAAAAATATTACGAACAACAGATCGCTACCACCAGACAGGAATTGGAACAGCTGAAATCCAACCCGGCAATATTGGAAAAATATGCCCGGGAAAAATACCTGATGAAAAGGGATAATGAGGATTTATACCGGATCCAGGAAGACAACACACAAATTACCCACTGATTTTCACTTTCTTACGCTTTAAAACTAATCAAAATGTAGCTCAAATTAATTTTTGCGGCTATACAATAACTGTACCCTGATGCCGTTTTGAGTATGGACGTTTTCTTTTTTTACTGCTTCGGATAAATTTGGACTTAAAAATGGTTTGCCTATGACACTCTTTACACAGGAGGATCTTTTGCTGTATTTGTATAAAGAGTCTTCCCCGGAATTAACGGTTGCTCTTGAGACTGCCTTAAAGGAAGACTGGATGCTTCGCGAGAAGTTACAGATGCTGCAATCATCCATTATTGATTCAGGATTAGGATCGGACAAAATCACCTTTTCGCCACGCATTGAAGTTATCCAACGGGTAATGAATTATGCCAGAGAAACTTCTACTGAATCAGTACAACATTCGTGATTGAATCAGTACAACATTCGTGATTTTTGACATGCCCGGATCTTCGTTTATGGTTATGCCGTAAATTCGCGGTCATTGAAATCCTTATGCAATGACCAGAAAGGAGCGATATGTCTTTGTATTAACTTATTTTAAGGAACATAACCCGGATGCAGAAACGGAGCTGTTCTATGCCAGCCCATTCCAGTTATTGGTAGCAGTGATACTTTCTGCCCAGTGTACCGATAAAAGGGTTAATCTGACCACTCCTGCTATTTTTGAAAAATATCCTGATCCCCAGGCCCTCTCCAAAACAAGTTTTGAAGAGTTATTCCCCTTGATCAAAAGCATCTCCTATCCCAATAATAAGACCAAACACCTGATCGGCATGGCTCAAATGCTGGTTGAAAAGTTCCATGGCGAAGTGCCGCTTACTATTGATGAGCTGGTTCAATTACCCGGGGTCGGGAGAAAAACCGCGAATGTGATCACCTCGGTCGTCGATAAACAACCAAATATGGCTGTGGATACGCATGTGTTCCGTGTATCCGCCCGCATCGGTCTGACCCTGAATGCGACAACACCCCTGGCTACGGAAAAACAATTACTTCAGTTCATACCCAAAGACCTTGTTCATCTCGCTCACCATTGGCTGATCCTTCACGGACGTTATGTCTGCGTGGCCCGAAGCCCCAAATGCGGACAATGCGGTTTAAAACCCGCCTGCAAATATTATCAGAAACACCCCCCGGCCCCCTAAAGGGGGAGTTCTAAAAAAGACTTAGAAAAAAGATTTCTTTAAATAAATTCCCCAATAAATACTAAACCGGTTCTGGATCCGGCTTTAGTGGGCCATGAGTTTAAGTTTTCTGTGTTTTAATTCCCCCTTCAGGGGGCCAGGGGGTCCCATCGCCTGATAGATGGTTTCCTGGATCCTTCCCCGGATACTCAACGTGGAGATCATCCCATTGTCTTCTTTTGGATTTACCCTGTTCGAAAAAAAGAGATAGAGGAGATCATATTTCGGATCCGCCCAAACCCCGATCCCGGTAAAGCCGGTATGTCCAAATGCCTGTTGGGAAACAGACAAACAGGGATAAGGATCTTTTCGGGTGGCATTGTCCTTTTCCGGTTTGTCAAAACCCAGACCACGGCGGCTGATGTCGCTATGATAGGCGCTAAAAAAATCGATCGTTTCTTTTTTCAGCAGGGTCTTTCCATTGATCGTTCCTCCGTTCAGCAGCAGCTGCAGCAGGATGGCCAGGTCATGGGCATCGCTGAAAAGGCCGGCATGACCGGCTACGCCGCCAAATAAAGCAGAACCGGGATCATGTACATCACCCCTGATCAGTTGCCTTCTGAAAATCGGTTCCTGGGCAGTCGGGGCGATCCTGTCAAGGGAAAAATGTTCCCTGGGTTTAAATCCCGTCGAATGCATCTCCAGCGGTTCATAAAAGGTCTTTTTCACATATTCATCAAGTGACATTCCACTGATGGCCTCCACGACCTTTCCCATGAATATAAAATCATTATCACTGTAGACATATTTATCCTTTGGCCCCAACTCGCTTTGCAGGATACGTTTATACAGGGTATCCTCATAGTCATGGCGCAGATATAAATTATCCGCTACCCGGATAGTATGCAGACTATCCGGTCTTGCCGTATATAACCCCGGCAGGGGAAATCCCTCCTTGCTATTGTCGATCGTCTCTTTATAGAAGGGAATAAATGCCTTAAGTCCTGCCTGATGCAGCAGAACATCCCAGATGCGAAGAGAAGCCTTATTACTGCCTCTCACCCAGGGAAGATAATTTCCCAGGGTCTTCTGCAAATCGAGCTTTCCTTCATCGTAGAGTTTCATGACAGAAACGGTAGTGGCGCAGATCTTGGTCACCGAGGCCATATCATAGATCGTTTCTTTATAGACCGCTTCTTTTTTATCATAGGTAAGATAACCGAATGCCTTTTCATAAGCGACCTTCCCATCCTTTGCCACGAGTACCACGCATCCCGGTGTAGCCTGTTTGGCAATAGCTTCCCTGCAAATTGAATCGATCTTCAATAAACGGTCTTGTTTAAAACCAAGCATCTCCGGATCTGCCGGAGGCAGGACCCCGACACCGCCTGTTATCCCCGAACCAACCTTTTCCAGATCAGAAACCGTTACCGGCAGTTTGCCCTTTGCTACAAATTTACCATTCAGCAGATCGGCGGCAACCTCCTGCGTGACCTCATCATCTTCATAACAGGCGACCAATGCCCTGGCTCCCGTACGATCTGAACCCGCGTGATCTGAGCCTGTCCCGAAAAAATTTTTTACCGGATAAGGATTTCCAAAAACAAAGGTCACGGCTTTATTCCTTTGTTGTAATTGCTGCATTAACCAAACGGCCGGATGACTGATCCCGAAATTAGCGGCAGGAAATCGTGCGTAATTATGCAGGCCAATCACCAGGACATCATAGCGGTTGCTTAACAGTTCCAGAGCTGCCGCCGCCTTAACGCTGTCCAGCCCGTAATCGAAATAATAAACCTGTGCATTATAGTCAGCACGCATTCTGCGGCTAAAGTTATTATCTCCCGTCAAGCCCATACCTATATAGGCTACCTTCTTTTTCCTGCCGGCCGGGAGCGGGAATACGGTAGAATCGTCATTACGCAGGAGGGTCAGTGCATTTTCGGCCACCTGTCTGCGCATTTCTTTTATTCCTTCGTTCAGGTCTTCCGTCAGGTGATGGGTATCGACCGGCTGCCAATTGGCAAGGCCATATTGATACTTGGCGTATAACACCTTTTTTACCCTTGCGTCGATGTCCTTCCACTTTATCCTTTTTTGTTTGATCGCCTCATTGATCTTCTGCACGCTAAGGACAACATTTCCTGGCAGGCATAACATATCATTCCCTGCAATCAGGGATTGGACAGAAGCATCACCATCCGGATAGAACTTTGCCACCCCTTTCATTTCCAGGGCATCGGTAAAACTGATCCCATTATAATGCAATTTTTTACGCAATAGTTTTGTTACATTATTATAAGAAAGCGAAGTAGCCTGGTTAGGGGTATTATCGATAGCAGGTATATACAAATGGGCGATCATTACACTTCCCACACCGGCCTTGAACAATTCACGGAAGGGATAGAGTTCCAGGGAATCCAATTGCTCCCGGGTCTTACTGATAACCGGCAGGTCTAAATGGGAATCCACGGATACATCTCCATGGCCAGGGAAATGCTTGGCACAGGCCATTACGCCCACGTCCTGCATCCCTTTCATATATTCTACTCCGAATGACGCTACTTTGTATTTGTTCTCTCCAAAGGACCGGTCGTTAATAACCGGATTTTCGGGGTTATTATTAATATCCACGACAGGGGCGTAGTTCACCTGGATGCCTATCCGTCTGCATTGTTCGCCAACCAAACGGCCATACTGGTAGATGAGGGAAGGGTCCTGTGTAGCTCCAAGCATCATTTGCCTTGGCAGCCCCCCAACGCTGTCCATCCGCATGCCCACACCGTTTTCCGCATCTATGCAATATAAAAGGGGTGTACGCGCTAACCCCTGAAAATAATTGATATACCCGGCCTGGGTAACCGGCCCGCCCTGAAAAAGACAGATCCCCCCTATATTATACTGGCGCACAGCCTCTTCCACCTCCTTATCATAGAAGATGACCTTGCGGCTGACAGGATCGATGGCAGACATGCGAACCACCATGAGCTGGGCTATCTTCTGATCGCCGGTCAGGGTCTTAAAGACACTATCTACCCAGGCTACAGCGGAAAGATCCGTTCTATGCTGGGCAAATCCCCCGGTAGCCGTAAAAAAGAAACAAACGGACAATAAGAAAATCTTCATATATGCTATTTGATTAACTAGCAGCAAACCTACATAAAATGTAAATACATCTATTCCCCGTAAATTTGCCGCTTAAACAGGAACAAAATTGCCAGACATCATTCAATTATTGCCGGATAATATCGCCAATCAGATAGCGGCGGGAGAGGTGATCCAGCGGCCGGCCAGTGCGGTTAAGGAATTGCTGGAAAATGCTGTGGATGCCGGAGCAACGGAAATTAAGCTTATTGTGGCCGATGCCGGAAAGGCACTGATCCAGGTTGTCGACAATGGAAAAGGTATGAGTGCAACCGATGCCCGTATGGCATTTGAGCGACACGCCACTTCCAAGATCAGGACTATTGACGATCTTTTTCATATCCGGACCATGGGTTTCCGGGGAGAGGCGCTCGCGTCCATTGCAGCGGTTGCGCAGGTTGAACTGAAAACCCGCAGGGAAGAGGACGAAACCGGGGTCTTTTTAGAGGTGGAGAACAGTTCCGTAATCCGGCAGGAGCCTGTCGCCTGTCCTGTCGGAAGCAATATTGCCATGAAGAACCTATTCTTCAATGTACCTGCCCGCCGGAATTTCCTCAAAAGCAATGCGGCCGAAATGCGTCATATCGTCGATGAATTTACCCGGGTTGCCTTGGGGTTCCCTGAGATTTTCTTCTCCCTGCATACCAACGGCCAGGAAATGATGCACCTGGAAAAAGGAAGTCTCAAACAACGGATCGTCCAGATCCTTGGCAACAGCCAAAACGCCAAACTGGTATCCGTACAGGAGAATATGGATTACCTCAATGTGTATGGTTTTGTGGGCAAACCCGAGACGGCAAAAAAAACGAGAGGGGATCAGTATTTTTTCGTGAACAACCGTTTTATCAAAAGCGCCTACCTGAATCATGCGGTAATGAGCGCCTATAAAGAAATGATCGCCCAGGACAGCTTCCCTTTATATGTGCTGTTCATCGATCTGGATCCTTCCCAAATAGACATTAATGTACATCCGACCAAACAGGAGATTAAATTCGAAGATGAAAAGCTCATCTATGCCTTTATTCAGGCAGCCGTAAAACGTTCGCTGGCCCAGTTCAGTATTACCCCTACACTGGATTTTGACCTGGACCCTTCCATTCAGCATCTGGATGCGGTAAGCAAACCGGTCACCGAAGACAATAAGGCTGCTGTCGCTTCTTCTTCTTTATACCAGACCTTCACACAAAAGAACCAGGCACATTTTATCGAACCCGATAAAAAAAGCGATTTAAAACATTGGAGAGAATTCTATGAAGGAAGCCCGGGAAAAGGAACAAGTGCTTCATCCGGCGGTTCTCTCGCCGATCCGGCCAGTTTTCTGCCAGGCGGCGATGCGAATGAAGATTCAACCGGTGATTATTTTGAATCCCAACGAACTCACCAGCACAAAACCTATCCCCTTGAAGGAGCCGAATTACGGCATTTAATGAATACCTATATCATTACGCCGGCAAATCGGGGATTTATCCTGATCCACCAGCAATCAGCGCACGAAAGGGTATTATACGACCGTTATGTTGCCGCTGCAGCAGGCAAAGGAATTGCCAGTCAAAAAAGCCTTTTCCCGGTAACCCTTCAACTGTCCGCTCCCGATGCTATCCTGCTACAGGACCTCAGTCAGGATCTTCAAAGCCTTGGTTATCTGATCGAGCCTTTCGGAAGAGATAGTTTTATCGTACAGGGCACACCGGCAGATACGGGCCAGGGCAATGAATTAGCTATCCTTGAAAATCTACTGGAACAATTCAAACATTTCAGCAGCGAAATGAAATTTTCCAAACGGGAAAAACTTATCCGTTCCATGGCCAGACAGCAGGCGGTGAAACCCGGCACCTCCCTTGGTGAAAAAGAGATGAGAACGTTGGTAGATGAATTGTTCGCCTGCGCCCAGCCAAATATCACACCCGGAGGCGATCCTACTTACATTGAGTTCAAAAAAGATTATGTAGAGCGATTATTTGGAAGATGAGCCTTTACGGGAGATTTCCCTGATTCCTATTTCCCCGGTGGTTCCGCTGATCCCAAAGAATATAACGTAGATATAGTTGTAAGGAGCTGTTTCTTGCCTGCGTTACCTGGGCATCGGAGATACGTACCTGAATGAAATTAGTCAGGGCCTGGTTATACCTTGCCCCGGCCACCAGATTTTTATATTGATAACTGATGTCCACCAGGAAACGGAACTCACCGGTCCTGATTTTTTTATATACGGAATCTCCTTTTATACTTTTTACCTGGATTTGTTTGATGGAATCGGATGCGCCAACCGTAAGCAATTTATCCTCAATGAGACCAACCCCGTTGGTCAAACGCGAGAATTGAAGACCCGTACCCAGATAAAGATTTTTTGCAGGACTGAAATGAATACTGAGGGGCAGGTTAAAATAAAACAGTTTTTTTATATATACAGAATTTTGCAATTTCTGCTGAGAGGAAATGGTATCGGCCGGCGGTTGACTGGCCAGCAGATCTTTCCGGGTGTACTGGGGTGTATTGAACTGTGCCTCCAGCTGAATAAATAGTTTTTTGCTGAAGTAATACCGCACCATGGGCACCGGGATATAATCACGCAATCCGCCACTGGTCCCGCCCGAATTATAATCGGAATGCTGTTGCTGACCGAGCGTAAAAAAATGATTCAGTCCGATGCCCGCCGCCCAGCCTTTTTCGAGGTTAGGGCGTTTTTTCCCAGCGGGTTCCCTCTCCTTATTCACTTTCGCCTTTAGGGTTGTTTCATTGACTCCAGGTTCCTTTACCGTTTTATCTTTTGTTTCTTTTTTGTTTTCACCATTTTCGACAGTACTCTTGCCACCAGACGCATCTTCTCCTATCCTTCTGCTTACTACCTTTTGCCATTTCCCTGCTTTCCTTTCCCTTTTTATTACTTTTCTGTTGCTGCCGTTTGCCTCTTTCTGGTTTTTACCTGTCTCTTTGCTGTCTGGTACTTTGCTGTCTGGTTCTCTTTCGGCCACCTCTTTCCCTTTCCCTTCACTTCCTGTTACTTCACCTCCTGTTACTTCTTTTCCGGTATCTTCTTTTCCAGTCTCTTTATTCGCGATTGTCTTATTCCCTATTCTCTTTTTTTCAGGTTCCGGGGGGGCCGAACGTTCAGGGTTGACGGAGTTAGTTTGGTTTAACATCCTGCTTCCGGGACAGTTACAAACCCCGATCAGCAACAATAACAGGAGGATCAACAGAAGCAAGCGCCTCCTGTCTCCCCTCCTTTCCATCGGCAGTGTCTTATCCAGTAAAACTTCCATGGCTTTCCATGAATCGGAGGCCTTCGGAAGTTTTATCTCTGACAGTTTATCTGCCCATGGGTTATTATCGTCCTGTCTTTCGATCATGGATGCAATTCCATAAGGTTAATTATTCGTTTGAGATGTTTTCTCGCTTCGCTGAGGTGCCATTTACTGGTCCCTTCGCTGATTTTCAATAAGGAGGCGATTTCCCGGTGATTGAATCCGTCGATAGTATAAAGGTTGAAAACCAGGCGGGTTGCTGAAGGCAGCTGCCGGACTACTTTCAAAAGATCCTCGCTGTTTAATTTCCTGATGGCGTCGTTTTCAATAACCGGTTCTTCTTTTTCCTGCAGAACCAAATCGCCGTTAAGATACAACTGCTCTCTTCTCAAAAAATCTATGGCGGTATTGATAATGATCTTTCTCACCCAGGTATAGAAGGACGCCTGTTTCGCATCATAAAGAGCAATGTTCATAAATACCTTCAGGAATCCATCGTTCAATACTTCAACTGCCTCCTGCTCATTTTTGGTATAACGGACACAGAGCACCATCATCACCTGGTAAAACCGCCTGTACAGTTCTTCCTGTGTTTTGCGATCGTTTTTCAGGCAACCCTTAATCAATATTTGTATGTCATCCCCAGGAAAAGGCAACGGTTAATGGTCTTTCTGTTTTTTTGCGTGAACAAATAAGTTATCCCCCTGCTTACCATTTTTGGATTTTACTTTTGCGAATCTCGTTGCCATATTGGATCTGAATATAATACAGTCCTGTTGGCAGGCCTGCCGTCGGAACACTGATATGATTTCTCCCTTTCGTTCCGGCAACCTTGCTGGCCGATAGCTGGTTGCCCATGCTATTGAAAATACTGATATAAATGGTATTATTTGCCGGCAAATCAAGGTCCAGATAGGCAAGGCTGGTTACCGGGTTGGGATAAGAGGCAATGAAATTATTGGAAGCACCCGGGATGCTATCAATACAAATAACTGTTGACGAGGAGCCCGTACATCCTTTCTGTTTCAGGGCTATCATAATAACCTGGTAACAACCCGGATCCCGGAAAATATAACTTGGATGGTTGCCGGTCAAGGTAGAAATGACGGTAGAATCGGAAAGTCTGAAAAGGGTCCAGGTCACCGAGTCAAGATTCGCGGCATTCTGGGCATGGAAGGTAATCTTATTGGTCTGCGTGGGATGGGAAGTATAGGTAAAACTTACCTTACAGGTATCCCGCTGTACTGCATAAACAGCCTGCGAAAAAATAACACTACAACTATCCTTATGCGAATGCCGGGTGATTTTCAGCGTAACCAGATACAAACCTCCCGTTGCGAAAAGATGGGCTGGTTTTCTGGCAGTAGAAGAACTTCCATCGCCAAAATCCCACAGATACATGAATTTGCTGCTATCGGGTGATGGGCTAAACCTCAGGCGTTGGGAGTTGGAAGAATCCACTATGTATCCGAAGGAAGGGTTCCCTATGCAGGTGGAAGAATCCGGGTTTGCAACGTAGATCTGACTGCATTGCTGCGCCGTACAACCCGAACCGGTTCGTAATCTTACGCAAACCGTAAATGTTCCAACCGCAAAGTATCGGTGCAAAAGGGTTGGTCCGGTTCCGGCCAGGGTATCATTAACATACCAGAAAAGGCTGTCGGACGGCCCACCCGCATTGACGGTAGAAGAAAAGAAATTATAGATATGGAAATTGACCGAATCCTTTTCGGATTGAAAGGAAACCTGGCAGGCAGGTGTCACATTTACAGAAATATACTGTGAACCAGAGTCAAAACACACTGTTCCCAATGAGTCCTTTATGTAATGGGTGACCAGGTAAGTCCCGGAATTCGCATAATTGTGCTGTATGGCCGAAAAGCTGCTGCTGAACCCGCTTTGTGCGCTATCGCCAAAACTCCAGTTATGCAAAGTACCCGCATGGGTATCAATAGCCTGAAAAGAGGCTGTCGTATGAGTGACGGAAACCGTGAACCTGGGGTTACAAATAGTGCTATCCTGTGCATTCCCTGTCTGAAAGCAAGTGAACAGGAAAAAAAAGAAAAGAGGATAAAGTTTGTTTTCCATAAAATTAAGTTTAATGATAGGTCGCCATTATTGGCATCCTTCTTTACGTACGCCCAATCCAGAAAAAGCGTTGGGTATAACGGAACCTTTATTTTATGGAAACGCCTGTTTTTCGGAAATGCTGCTCAGTATTTATCTCTGATCAGGTGGATCAGCCGCTCTATCTTTCTTCGGACAGCAGGATCATTATGATTGTTTATCAGTACGGAGAACAATAATAAGCGGTCCTTTTTCGTGATCAGGTACCCGCTCAGGGCAACTACGCCTGAAAGTGAACCCGTCTTGGCAAAAATATAGCCGCTATCCTGTTTATAATATTTAGCCAGGGTACCGGTTCCCCCGGTCGGCAGGATTCCCTTTAACCTGGTCAAACCAAATTCATCCTTCAATTTATTTAACAGCCACACGAAATCCCGCGGTGTAAAAAGATCATTTCGACTCAGGCCGCTGCCATCTACCCAACGAGGTTTTTGCGGAAGATCTTTGAGGTCGGTTTTTAATAAGGTATCGATGATCTGCTCATCATTGATTACCCCAAGTTTTTCATTACTTACCATCAATAAGGTCTGTTCGGCAAAAAAGTTATCGCTTCGATGCATCATCGGCCTGAACAGGGAATCGACCGGCTGCGACCGTACGGTGATCAGACCGGAGGCATTTAAAGCCATAATTGGGTAAAACCGGTTTTTATCGCCCTTTGCCGGTTTTAATCCGGGAAAAGGTATCTGATGGCTGACCATTATCTTTTTGCCTACGGTATCCTTCAATAAAAGAGCCGCGGAATTGAGCCCATTCGTAATAAAAGGAACATCCTGAACTTTATACTTTTCTTTTCCTTCGGTTATTTCAATGGCATTACTTTTCCATTCCCGCTGTACGAAAAACGATCTTTTCCCGGTATCCGTTGTGAACCGCACTTCCCAATCCACGTCAGGGATCGAATAAAAAGAGGGAGAGGCTTCGAAAGACGATTCCTGTTTTTCCTGTTTCTGTCCTTCCTGCACCCAACGGATCACATTTCCATAAACCGGAAGGGAACTGCGTTCCGGCATATAGTCGTCATTGTAATCGTTCCATGCCCAACCATACCCCAAAGGTTCCTCCTGCCAGTTGGCATCAAGCAGGTATATATTTTTTTTTGTCTTTTTTAAAACACTGATCACCGGTTGTTTGCTGAAATCGGGGTGCAGCAAGGTCGGATCTGCAGAAGGCAAGACAAACAATGCGGTGTCTGTTTCCAAATAACGCATACCGACCAGTGAATCACCCAGGTATTTCATACCGGCGTATAAAGAAAACAGTTTGGTATTACTGGCCGGCATAAAAAATTTATCGCCTTGATAATCGTATAAGAACTTAGCGGCAACCGGATCATAAAGACTTATGCCTACCTGTGCAGATTGAAGACCGGACTGCCCGGTAATTTCCTTTTTTGCAAATTTCCCGATGGATTGAGAAGGAGAGCAGCCCTGCCAAAAGATGGCCGTCAGGATCAGAGAAGTACCAAAAAATTGCTTCATGCTTCAAACCTAACAAAATCAGGGAATACCTGCAAAAAAGGCACCCTGATTTAGATAGGTTTAACTATAGTCATCCTTAATTTAAGCCGCCATGACAGCCGATAATCACTCCATTTATATATTCCGTAACGATCAGATGATGGATCGTGCCTGCCACTTCTTCCGGTCTTCCCACCCTGCCAACACCAATTTTTGTGCTGAACTCCTCAAAGGTTTTTTGTTTGGCGTCATCCGGCAAAAAATCCCACCAGGTCGTATCGATCACACCGGGAGAAACAGCGTTTATACGCATGGGAGCCAATTCCCTGGATAATACAGGAACCATTGCCTCCAGGCCACCGTTAATGGCAGCCAACCCGGAAGTACCCGGCAATTTTGCAGTTGCGCTAATGGCCGTGATCAGGGTAATACTGCCTGTCGGGTTCATAACCGGCAAAGCCGTTTGTAGTACCTGCAACTGGGGCCAGAATTTTTTTTCGAATCCCTCCCGCAGATCAGCCAGGGACAGGGTTTTGAACAAACCTGCTCCTTTAGCCCCACTCAAGGCTATGACCAGGTGATCGATCTCCTTTTCCTCACTGAAAAATTTTTCCAAAGCGTCCTTATCCTCTGCATCCAGGCTAATCCCGGTAACAGAAGGGAATTTTTCCTTTACTGCTTTTAATTTAGCCGGATCCCGTCCGATCACCGTTACCTGTGCTTTTTCTTCTGCCAGTATACCAACCAAAGAAAGACCTATTCCGGAACTGCCGCCGGCAATAACTATTTTTTTCCCTTCCAGTTTGTTTGTCATCTTGTATGATTTTATACAAAATTGCGACAAACCAACTTCCAGGCGTTGTCCGGATCATGCAGGTCATTGACCGGATCATGCTTTATCCATTTTCCCGATATTCCAAGGGTGTCATACCCGCTTCTTTTTTAAAAAAACGGGAGAACGAAGAGGGTTCGCTGAACTGCAATTGGTAAGTGATCTCCGCCAGAGAAAGGTCCGTATATTTCAACAGCGCCCTCGCCTCCAGGGCGATCATATCCGTAATATGACCGGAGGCCGGTTTGCCGGAGATTTCTTTTACCGTTCGATTGAGATGGTTAGGTGTAACATGCAGCATATCGGCGTATTCCGACACCTGTTGTTTGTTCAGGTAATGCTGATTGACCAGTTTTTTGAATTTTATGACCAGGGCTGATGTCTCCGGAATATCCGAATAATTCCCCAGTCCCTGCTGTACATAACTTCTTTTCATTTCGAGGAGAATAAGGTACAAATAGAGCTGGATGGCTTTTTCCTTTCCGGGTTTATTCCCCTGTAATTCGTCGTTCATCCTGAGTAAAAAATCTTCTATCCGGCTGACAACGATGGGTTCCATCCGGAAAAAGGGTACACCGGAATGACTGAAAAAGGGAAATTCTTCAGCGATCCGGTTATCCGGGATCAGGCCATCCAGGAAACCGGGATTAAAAAGGACATAATAACCAAAGATATCCCCGCTTATATTGGATTTGGAAAACAATTGATTAGGGATCGTACAATTCACGGTGCCCGGCTGATGAGTAAAATGTTCCAAACCCAGCTGTACGTCGCAATGGCCTTGCAGGGTCAGTCCGATACGGTAAAATTCGGAACGTAATGGGCCCATGCTTGCCTTAAGGCCATCGCTGGAATAGATTTCGAAGTCTTTTATCCGCAAAGATGGGCTTAGTGCATTATAACCAAATGGGGAGCTCTTTTCCTCATTCCGATGGATACTGTGGTACTCCTGATCTAATTTATATACTGGAATCTGTTTCACTGACTTTACGGTCGATGGTGATCAATTTACTTTTCCCGTCTTATCCTCTTTCCTGACTTATCCTCTTTCCTGTGCTCTTAACCATCTTTCCGGGATCTCATTGCTGCTGGCCAATACATAATCCTTATAAGAGCAGGCGATGAATTTTTTATCCGGCAATTGCATCCACCAACGCTGGGTCTTTCTGCTTTGTAAAAACGTAGTCTCGACTTCCGCAAAGGCCGTATGATATTCTATGAAGAAATCCCTTTCGGTTAAAGCAGCTTCCCGTCGCCCCCTGCTTTTCCCATCGATCAGATACCATAACATATGGCTGATCTGCCGGGCGGTAAGCTGGTCACGGTCTTTTCCGGGATTATAGCCATAGATCCCGACCGTGTTCACGGTAGGGCTAAGTCCGGCATACCGCATCAATATACAGGATTCTTCCCCCGTAAATCCATTCGGAGACAACAGATTGGAAGGGGCATAGGCCTGGGCGATAGCCGAAACATCAAAACTGAATAAATGAGAATTCCGGATCACCGGTTCCATTTCCTCGATATTTTCTTTTACGTTACCCAGGCGAAAGCAATCAAACCGCAGTTTGTCCATTGTTTCCAGCATATGAGGATGCACGTAATAACTTTGGAACCCGATATGATTATAATGATGGATATAATTTGGTTCTCCGGTAAGCATTTCCATCAGGAAATTTTCACTGCGGTTCAATGAGTTAATATCAAGATCGATAAGCGCATCCACACAGGTAGCCTCAATTACCCGTTTATTATCGGCATAGGAATAATATTGCGACAGCGTGAGATCATGAGATCCCCCCAAAATAACGACTGTCTTTCCGATACCATTCAATTCCCGGAGGACCGTTTTTAAGGCAGCATGCGTATCGGCCAGAGTTGCCCCGGTGCGGATATTGCCCGCATCGGCCAGTTTCACGTCCGTATGCCAGCAAAACAACTGATAAAACTGTTCTCTTATAACATTGGGGGCATTATGATCCTTACGGTCCCTTCCGATTCCTCTTTCTTCTTCACAGCCGACAATAACCAGATCCGCCTCATGAAGCTCAGGAAAATATTCATCGTGTGCATCAATCAGTTTGCCGATCTGGCCATCCTTATATCCCTGATCCTGAGACAGCTCAGCCAGGTTTACCGGATCCAGAAAGTCACTTATATGCAGATTTGACGGCATGTATTCTTATTTTACGGGCAAACCTACATCAAATTTTCTAACGATTAACCTCCGGCAGGCTGCCTTTATGATACCCGGCCCTGACCATTGGTCAGGGGGGTATTTAAATCCACTTCTCCGGGTCTTCCCTCTTTCTGACTAATCCGTATATTTGCCTCATGGAGCAATTGTTACAACAGATAGAAGCTTACAGGCAGGAGATTGGGTCCATTATCCCTGACGGTGCAGAGGGTCTCGAAGCTTACCGCATCAAATTTCTTGGTACAAAAGGCATCGTGAAGAATTTATTCAACGAGATGAAAAATGTACCGGGGAATCAAAAAAAAGAATTCGGACAGATTCTGAATGAATTCAAGCAATTCGCCGAGTCGAAATATGAGACCTGGAAGACCAGTACGGCAACGGCGGCTCCTGCCAAGGGTAAAGTGGCAGCCGATCTCAGCTTACCGGGAGATCCGTTACCTCTGGGAGCTCACCATCCGATCACCCTGGTTCGCAACCAGATCGTACATATTTTTGGACGACTGGGTTTCACTGTCGCCGAAGGGCCTGAGATCGAGGACGACTGGCATAATTTTACAGCCCTTAATCTTCCCGAAAATCATCCGGCCCGGGACATGCAGGATACTTTTTATATCAATCAGAAGCCCGACTGGCTCCTGCGTACCCATACCAGCAGCGTGCAGGCCCGCGTGATGGAAAAGCAAAAACCGCCTATCCGGATCATCTGCCCGGGCAGGGTATACCGGAATGAGACGATCAGCGCCAGGGCCCATTGTTTTTTCCATCAGACAGAAGGGTTATATGTAGACGAAAATGTCTCCTTTGCCGATCTTAAACAAACACTGTACTTTTTCGTCCAGGAAATGTTCGGCAAGGATGTAAAGGTCCGTTTTCGCCCATCTTACTTTCCATTTACGGAACCGAGTGCGGAAATGGATATAAATTGCCGTATCTGTGGGGGTAGCGGATGTGCTGTTTGCAAACACACCGGTTGGGTGGAGATCCTCGGAAGCGGAATGGTCCATCCGAAAATGCTCGAAAACTTTGGCATCGACAGCAATAAATATACGGGCTTTGCCTTTGGTATGGGAGTTGAACGTATTTGCCAGCTTAAGTATCGTATCAACGACCTGCGTTTGTATTCCCAGAATGATGTAAGATTCCTCAAACAATTTACCGGGGCGGTGTAGGCTAATAATTAACCTTCGGTTAGAACGCACCTGGCGTTCTTTTGACCCTTCCATTCATTTTAATTATGACAAAAACTATTTGCATTTGCGGGGCGGGAACAATGGGCAGCGGCATCGCCCAGGTGGCTGCTATGTCGGGTTTCAGGACCCTGCTTTATGATGTAAATAAGGATATACTGCAGAAAGGCCGCGTGGGAATTGAGAAAAGCCTGCAAACCCTGTCTGAAAAGAAAAAAATCGATCCGGAGAAACTGCAGTCGACCCTCGACTGTCTGAGTTTCGTACATGATGCCGGCTATTGCCAGGCAGATGTAATAATAGAAGCGATCGTGGAAAAAGCGGAAGCCAAACTTGAGCTATTCGGTCATCTCGCAGCACTAAATAGTGAATATACCATTCTTGCCTCCAATACTTCCTCGCTCTCGCTCACTACTCTTGCCGAAAAAATAAGCGGACCGGAAAGGGTGGTCGGAATGCATTTTTTCAACCCCGCCCCCCTTATGAAATTGGTGGAGGTAGTGTATACAAAATATACGGATAAAAAAAATTCCGATAGCATCTTCGAATTAGCCAGGCAAATGGGAAAGACACCCGTATTATGCAAAGATGCTCCCGGATTTATCGTCAATCACGTGGCACGTCCTTATTATCTCGAGGCCCTCAGACTGGTGGAACAGGGGCTGGCGGATTTTGAAACGGTCGATATCCTCATGGAGGCCTCTGGCTTCAAAATGGGTCCTTTCCGGCTCATGGATCTAATAGGCAATGATGTGAACTATGCTGTAAGCTGCTCTGTGTATGAGGCGCTGGGCAAACCTGAACGGCTTAAACCATCCCACATCCAGGAACAAAAGGTTCAGCAGGGAGAGTTAGGAAGGAAAACCGGAAAAGGGTATTATCAATACTCACCCCCCAACCCCCTAGCCCCCTAAAGGGGGAATAATAAAAAGACATTTAAGGGTGTTAGATGAATATAAATGAGACAGTAAAATAATAATGAGTATACCCAAATCTGATAGTAATAGCAGCGACTTACCCAACTCCCCCTTTAGGGGGTCGGGGGGTGAATTTGTCCTCGTAACGGGAGGCACTGGTTTTCTCGGCGCATATATCATTAAAGAGCTTGTAGAAAAAGGATATCGGGTCCGGGCCATCCGTCGTACTCCTAAACTTCCTTTTTATATTCCCGCCCCTGTATTTGAACAGGTTGAATGGTTCACCGGTGACATATTGGATGTTGTTAGCCTGGAGGAAGCCATGGAAGGAATGGATACCGTAATACATTCGGCGGCCATGGTATCCTTTCATAAACGCGATCGCCGGGAAATGTTCCAAACCAATATTGAAGGAACCGCCAATGTCGTAAATATGGCATTGGCACAAGATATTAAACGCTTTATTCATGTAAGCTCGGTCGCGGCTTTGGGAAGATTATCAGACGGAGAGCAGGTAACCGAAGAAAAAAAATGGGAAGACCATAAAAGGAACACGAATTATGCCATCAGTAAGTTCCATGGGGAAATAGAAGTTTGGCGGGGGATTGGGGAGGGATTACCGGCCGTGATCGTAAACCCCAGCACGATATTGGGTTATGGAGATTGGAATAGCTCGAGTTGTGCCCTTTTCAAAAATGTGTTCAGGGAATTTCCCTGGTATACAACCGGAAGAAATGGTTTCATAGCTGTAGAGGATGTAGCCAGGGTAATTACCTTACTGCTGGAAAAGGATATTACCGGAGAGCGTTTTATCCTGAACGGAGATAACTGGACCTTCCGGCAATTGTTCAATGACATGGCGACCAGTTTCGGAAAAAATCAACCTGCCCGTGAAGCCACTCCTTTTTTAGCCGAAATAGCCTGGCGTGCCGAGAAGGTAAAAGCCTTGTTTTCGGGTAAACCCCCTTTGTTAACCCGCGAAACCTCGCGTATGGCACAAAGAAGCATCTTCTTCGATAATAGAAAAATCCTCGGACAAATTCCGGGATTTACCTTCACACCGCTGCCACAAGCCATCCGGAATGCCTGTAGGGCTTACCTGGAACAGCTTCAATCTTTTTAACCGGTAAAATATCCGCCGGAATACTTCAGGTTCTTGTTTTACGTTCATAACTTAACCATCCAAAAGCATATCCATGAAACGACCCTTCCGGATGACGCCATACCTGGCAAAAGCATTTTTACTTCCTTTCATTACCCTTTTTTTCTTCTTGCCGGTTTTATCCCAGGAGAAATATTTTGTCGTTTCCGGCCAGGTCACCGACGCAAAAACGAAACAAGCGTTGGCAGGAGCGTCCGTATTCTGCCAGAATACAACAGCAGGGACTGTATCGGATAACAATGGTAAATTTTCTCTCCGGCTGGCAAATGGAGGTTATGACCTGGTCGTTTCCTATACGGGTTACGAAACCAAATTGATCCGCATCGGCAAAGGAACTACAGGAAATGATTCCCTGACCATTGAAATGAGCGAGCAGGATAAAAGCCTGGGCGAGGTGGTGGTGGCAGGAAGTGCGGAAGTTGCCGATGGATGGAGTAAATACGGACAATTTTTCCTGGATAATTTTATCGGAACCACTCCTAATGCCGGGAGCTGCGTACTGGAAAACAAAGATGCCGTCAAATTCTATTTCTATAAAAAAAGGAATAAACTTAAAGTAAAAGCGGCCGAAGGGCTGATCATTACCAATAATGCCCTGGGTTATAAAATAAAATACCAACTGGACTCTTTTGTTTATGAATATGGGACAGGAGTGAGTAGTTATACCGGTTATCCATTATTCGAGGAATTACAGGGGACTTCCGAACAGCAGGATACCTGGAAACGAAACCGGCTTTATTCCTATTCCGGCTCCCGCCTCCATTTTATCCGAAGCTGGTACGATAGTACCCTGAAAGAAGAAGGATTTATTTTGGAAGCGGCGGATAGCGGCGGGGACAAGGATAAACTCTCACCCCTGAAAGATCCCTATAACAGCAAACTCTATGCTTTGGACAGCGGGGATGTGGAAATAACGATGAACGGAAGACTAAGGGTTAGTTATACCAACCAGGTGCCCGCCAGGAAATACCTGGAAGAACATAAATTTCCTTCCGGAACCAAGGTCCAGATCTCAGCTATCGATATCAGCAATGGGATCGTGATCGAAGAGAATGGGTATTTCTATGAACAGTCGGATGTAACGAATATCGGGTATTGGTCATGGAAGAAAATTGCTGAGGTGCTGCCTTATGATTATATTCCAGATTGATTAGAGGAGGTACAGGCGAATGCCTGTCCGAGGTACAGGCGAATGCCTGTCCGAGGTACAGGCGAATGCCTGTCCTTTAAAGAGCGAATGCCGAAACGGATGAACCGTTCGACATTCGGGTCTGATGATGCCCCTTCGGGGAGCTGACCCGTGGTCAGCTCATTACTTTTTTCCATAATTCCGGAATACGTTTGATCCAGACCAGTTCCCTTTTTTTAAGGGACGCATCTTCTGCCGGAGATCCAAAGTAAGCCTTTCCGGCATCCAGGGAAGAACCAACGCCGCTCTGTGCATAGACAACTGCATTGTCTCCTATGGAAAGCGTCTTACTGATGCCCGCCTGCCCCCAAAGGATCACTCCATTTCCAATTTCTACTGCCCCGGCAATTCCCACCTGACCGGCAAACAGGCAATTCTTCCCCGTTATTGTATCGTGTCCGATATGTATAAGGTTATCCATTTTTGTGCCCTGGCCTATCCGGGTATCATGACTCACCCCTCTGTCAATGGTGCAGCCGGCTCCAATTTCAACATTATCCTCAATTACCACGCGTCCGCAACTTTCCATTTTCTTATACCAGACTTCCCGGTCCTTCCTGGTATTATAGTAAAAAGCATCCGATCCGATAACAGTGCCGGCCTGAATGATCACATTATTTCCGATAATGCAATGATCGAGAATAGTGACATTGGGGTGAATCACGCAATTATCTCCGATTTCCACGTGATGTCCGATGAACGCGTTTGGGTAGATATACGTGTTTTTCCCAAGGACCGCCGAATCACTGATCATTTTTAAGGCCGGCTCGAAGGGTCTGAAATGAAGGACGATTTTCAAATAGGCTTCAAACGGCTGATCTACCACCAGTAACGCTTTACCTGGTGGAATATCCACCGCCTTATTTATAATGATGAAGGTGGCTGCTGATTGAATACAGGTTGCATAATATTTGGGGTGATCGACAAACACCAGATCGCCCTGCTCTACTTTGTGTATCTCATTAATTCCGCCGGCATGGCCACTTTTATCACCTATGAGTTCGGCACCCAGGAAATCCGCCATCCATTGAATAGGTACGGGGGAAGGAAATTTCATAATAAAAAAGTTTGCGCAAAGGTAGCCCATCGACTCTCTTTTCCACAGGGTAAAAAAAAATGTGAATAAAATTTCTTGGAAAATTTTTTTAGTTAGAGAAAATTATTTTTAATATTGTGGAGGGAAATTGTTTTCCCGGTACTTACTAACCCATCCATATATTGAAAGCCCGGTGTTACTAGCCGGGTTTTTTGTTGCCCCTGACCGAACCTGATAAGCAATTTTTCATTCCCAAACGATAACTTTTCAATTGATCGATCGTGCATCAATACTACATCATCAACAAACCATTTCAGGTACTTTCGCAATTCTCTCCGGAGGAAGGAAAACAAACATTAAAAGATTTCTTTACAATTCCCCGTGACCTGTATCCCGTTGGCCGCCTGGATTTCGACAGTGAAGGCCTATTGATTCTCACCAATGATAAACAGCTTAATCATCGTTTATTGAATCCTGGTTTTGCACATGAGCGGGAGTATTGGGTTCAGGTGGAAGGTGAGATTGATATACCTGCTATCGACCTGCTACAGTCGGGAGTAAGCATTACCGTCGATGGCAAAACATACAGGACCAAACCTGGAAAAGTGGAACGATTTTCCAGGCCGCCTCAGGTTCCGGAAAGAAATCCCCCGGTCAGGTTCCGTGCTCAAATTCCTACCAGTTGGATAAAAATGGTGCTGACGGAAGGGAAAAACCGCCAGATACGGAAAATGACCGCGAAATCCGGATTCCCCACTTTGCGCCTTATCCGTTACCGCATCGAAAAAATTACACTGGAAGGAATACAACCTGGGGAAATGAGAGAAATAAGGAAAGAAGACATCTTTCAGGGGCTACAGTAACCTCAATCCACAAACTAATTGCTTACCTTTCCATCATAAAACATTGATAATATGCTCAAATCCATGACTGGTTTCGGACGTGCTGAACAAGCGGTAGGAGATAAGACTTTCCAGGTTGACATCAAATCCTTAAATGGCAAACAATTCGAACTGCAACTGAAATTACCCGGCTTTCTGAAACCATTCGAGTTCCCCATCCGGAAATTACTTTCCGAAAAACTGGGGCGCGGCTCCCTGGATTGCACGATCAGCCTGAAACAAACAGGAAATGCGAAACCCGTCAGCATCAATACGGATCTGGCCAAGGCCTACCATAAGGCTTTAGCGGAACTGTCGGCAGAACTGAACCTGGATCCTTCCAATATTTTAAGTACCCTGGTAAAGTTGCCCGAGGTGATCACCCCCACCAGCGATACCCTGACCGACGAGGAATGGCAACAATTCGAAAAGGTCATCCTTATGGCTATTGACGATCTGAATGCTCATCGTCTGAATGAAGGAGCGTCCCTGGAAGGAGACCTTAACCTGCGGATCGATAATATCCTCCGGCAGCAGGATGAAGTGATAAAGCTGGAACCGCTGCGCCAGGTAAAGATCAAGGATGGTCTCAAAAAACTATTGGAAGATCAGGTAGGCAAAGAAAATTATGATGCCAACCGCCTGGAGCAGGAGTTGATCTATTATATAGAAAAGATAGACATCAGCGAAGAACAGGTTCGTCTGAAAAATCACTGCGATTATTTTAAAGCCATTATTCAGGAGCCCGAAGAAGGCAAAGGAAAAAAACTCTCTTTTATATTACAGGAGATCGGAAGGGAGATCAACACGACCGGATCCAAAGCCTATGATTCCACCATCCAAAAATGCGTGGTCCTGATGAAAGATGAGCTGGAAAAAGCGAAAGAACAAGTATTGAATGTATTATGATAAGACAAGTATGAACCCTATTTTTGCAAAAAACAATCTATTGAAAAAGCTTGGTTTTCTGCTTACCGCCTTTTGCCTGCAGCTCGGAGCGTGTAATCTTCCCACAGACGTTTTTGAAAAAGATGTCATTATTCCCGGCAGGGAATGGCAAAGCAGTTTCAAGCCAAAGATCGACTTTACCATAAAGGAGCAGGACACCTCCGTTCGTTACAATGTTTACCTGGTATTAAGGCATGCCGATGCGTATAATTACAATAATCTTTGGGTTAAAGGGACAGTACTTGAACCGGGAGACACCATTCCTAAAAGCCAGCGGTATGATTTAACGCTCGCCACCAATGAGAAAGGCTGGCTCGCCAGCGGAATGGACGATATCTTTGAGCACCGGATCCTGATCCAGCCGGAGACCAGATTTAAAAAACCCGGAACGTATTCCTTTATGATCGAACAAATAATGCGCGAAGACCCCCTGAAACATATACTGAATGTAGGCGTCCGGGTAGAGAAAGTAAATTAGAAGTCGGGGGATCCGGAGAAATCAAAAATGACCATGTTCAAAAAGAAACGACTGGCCATCGCCACACTGGTCTATTGGATCTTGCTGGCCTATATCATTGTGGGACTGGGCTGGTGGTTTATCGCCCTGCAATCCGAAAGCCAGAAAATGGCTAATTACAAAATGCAGTCCCTCAAACAGGACGATCCCAAATATGAAACCAGACTTACTGCTATACTCGCCGAACAACAGTTGAAGACGGCCCGGAATGTAGGCGAGGGCAGCACCTTTCTTTTGTTGATCCTGGTAGGAGCCCTATTCGTTTATCGCGAGGTCAGAAGACAGATCCGGCTCCAGCTTCAGCAGCAAAATTTTATGATGGCTGTAACTCACGAACTTAAAACCCCGATCGCCATTTCCAAATTAAACCTGGAAACCCTACAAAAACACAAGCTTGATGAACAGAAACAGCAAAGGATCATCCAGGTGACCTTGCAGGAATTAAGCCGGCTGGATACCTTAGCCAATAATATCCTCATCTCTTCCCAATTGGAAGGAGGAGGTTATATCCAGGTAAAGGAAGTGCTTGATTTTTCTACGCTGGTCACCGGAGTTGTTAATGATTTCAGACGTCGTTTCCCGGAACGGGAATGGCAGGTAGCCGTAACTCCCGAACTGAACATAAATGGAGATCCTTTATTATTACAATTACTGGTCAGTAACCTCCTCGAAAATGCTGTCAAATACTCCCCCAAAGAAGGCGGCCTGTCAATTATCCTGAAAAAAGAAGGGAAACGGCCCGTTTTCCTGGTTAAGGATGAAGGACCCGGAATCACCGATGCCGAAAAGAAAAAAATATTCAATAAGTTTTACCGGACCGGTAATGAACAGACCAGAACTACACAAGGAACAGGCTTGGGACTCTATTTATGCAGGAAAATTGCCGATGATCATAATGCTTCCATTAAAGTATCTGACAATTCACCGGTTGGAAGTATTTTTACAGTGATTTTTTAAAAAGACGCCCTTGGCGTCCTGGCCGTAAACGAGCGAAAGCCATGAATACAAAAATTTCCATCCTGCTGGTCGAAGATGAAGAAAATCTGCACGAAGCCCTCAAGTTGAATCTCGAGCTGGAAGGTTATGAGATCACGTCGGCATATGATGGTATGCAAGCTCTGAAAGCTATCCAGTCTGAATATTTTAATCTGATCATCCTGGACGTTATGTTACCCGGGATGGATGGGATCAGTGTGACCGAAACCATCCGGGTTCAAAATAATGATGTACCGATCCTGATCCTGAGCGCGAAGAATACCAGTGCTGACCGGGTTCTGGGACTAAAAAAAGGAGCTGACGACTATCTTACCAAACCCTTCAATCTGGAAGAGCTGTTGCTCCGGATTCAAAAACTGATCGAAAAGAATAAAAAAATGCAGGAGAAGGACTTCTCCGGGGATACTTATTCTTTTGGGAAAAACACGATCGATTTTAAAGCCCAGGAAGCCATCACCAAAAAAGGGGAACGCATCCAATTAAGCAAAAAAGAAGCTATGCTGCTGAAATTGCTTATCGAGAACCGGAACGAAGTGGTGACCAGGGAGAAGATTTTACAGGCCGTTTGGGGATATAACGTCTATCCGACAACCCGGACCATCGACAATTTCGTCCTTAGCTTCCGGAAGTATTTTGAAGAAGACAGCCGTAATCCCAAATACTTTCACTCGGTAAGAGGTGTCGGCTACAAGTATACCGAGTAAATACCTTAGTAGCTGACATACAGAGTAGCTGCCTTTACACCAGTTTTTCGAACAGGGATTCCGTTTGCCGAAGCAATTGTTGCATATTGTAAGTATCGTAGGCCGGAGTATACAAATTCATTTCGCATTCATTCAGGATGGATTCAAGGGAAAGAATGGTCGCACGATCCCATCCCCTGGCCTCCAGTTGCCTGGCAATATTGTATTTATTCAATTCACTGGCAGGCAGATCTGTTTTCTGGGTGATGGCCTTCCAGACCGCTCTGTTGACCTCCCTGTAAAAACCTTTATAATCACCTTGCTCAAATAATTGTTTGGCATCCAGAAGTGGATTGACCGTCATTGTGGTCATCCGGGGAGGAAGAATAGGAGGCATCGGTCTGGCGTGTTTAAAGGATTGATCTGCTATAGGATCATCGCTTTCTTTTTTTCCGTTACCCGGTAACATTTGACCTTCTGTTTTCTTTTCACTTTCCTCCAGACCATCGTTTTGCCGGTTATAGTCCGAATCGTTATGGTCTTTATTTTTTTTGCTCCCATCTTTATTGTCTTCACCGATCTTTTCCTGGCTATCCCTTCCCGGATTACTCAATTCCTGGTTATTCACATCACCTTGTTTTTGCAGAAATTCTGCGGCTTTGAGACGCATATTTTGCCGCCATAGGTAGACCGCAAGACCGGATAGGATCAGTACGGCAAATAACCATTCCAGATGATCCTGTATAAACTTTTTAGCTCCTCCGTTCACGGATTGGGGTGAAGCAGGAGAGGTGGTAGTGCTGCCGGTTGTCGCTCCCTGCTTCTTCACTGATGGGCTTACCTGAAGATCCAATGGCGCCGTACTTGCTTTTTTATAGGTATGCGTAACCGGATCGAAAAAAGAAAAATTCACGGAGGGAATCGTATAATGACCAGGGGTACGCGCAGTGAAAACATACGCGAAGGTTTTTGACCCGCTCATGGGAACCGTCGTTTTATTGACATCTTCTTTGGCGGTAGGTTCGAAAGCCTCTATGCCCGATGGCCACGTCACCTGAGGCGCATTAATCACCGGCAGGTTACCCTTGCCATTTACGACCAGTTGTAAGGTTGCGTCATCCTGGGCCGTCATATTCCGGTTTGTCAGCGAAGCAGTTATGGTAAAACTGCCCACCGCTCCATTGTAATCGGCGGGTTTGTTGTCTTCCGGCAATTCTTTTACGGTAATGGTCAGGGGCTTGGTCCCTACGGTCACATTTTCTTGCACTTCCGGCCCCATCGTATTATCATCCGTCAGCTGGTCGAACAGATCTCTTAGCGAGTTACCGCTGCTTCTTCCTTCTCCTCTGCTTCCTTCCTCTCTCTTGACAAAATGAACAGTATTTTCTACTTCCACCGGATCCAGATCGATTGTGCCAGCCTGTAAGGGTATCAGTTGTGTTTTACGTATAATATGAACCACGAATGCCTTCCCATTCATCTTTTCCACCGATACGGCTTCCGAGTTCGGGTCTACCATATCATAAACGCTAAATCCATTCAGGGAAGGGCGTTTGGTTACCCTTGACTCTGAACTTAGCCGGGAATATAATTTATACGTAGCCACTATCGGCTCCCCCACAAAACAGGTGTTTTTGTCAACCTGAACGCGCACGAATAAATTTTTCCGGATTTTTTCTTTTGCGTTTTCACCCGGTCTCAGAATATATTCTTTTTCGACATCATTGGGATCGGCGGTTCTGGGATCAGGCCAGGCCGGTTGAAGAAATGGATTACTACGGCTGTTGTTATTGGGATTGCTGTTATTACTGCTATTTCCTGACCCGGAGGTACCCGCGGTGACAATGACCGTGACCGTATTGGAGGTCATGCGTTTGCCATCCACAACTGCAGAAGCTCCCTGAATGGTGAATTTTCCGGTTTTTACCGGCTGTAATACAAAAGAAAGGGCTTTATACTGGGACATATTTCCATTCACAATACTCATTCCGCTTGACTGAATAGGTCCCTGGGCAACCTGGAATCCCGGAAAATCCGGCGGGTTGAGCTGTTCGATCTGTTTGGCATTTTCCACCACAAATTCAACCTGAAGATACTCCCCCCTTCCAATCTCCTGGCTGCTGGTCACAGTCGTAAATTTCACCTGCCCGGCTGCAAAAAAGCCAGGAACCAAGATGATCAGAATAAGAAACGGAATACGTAAAAATGTAACGATAGCCGGAAATTTTATGGATTTAATGGGATTCATTCTGCGCAAAGCTTTACCTCAGTCTACAAATATAAAATTTGATCCGTTGGAGGCAAGCCCCCCTCACGGTTAAAACTCAGTTAAATCGTGGGCCGCGGGCTTTAAGCAAAAGTGCCCGCGACCCACGATTTTTCTTATGTCTGGCCCTTCGGGCGGGGGAACCGTGTTCCCCCAATAAACGGAAAGACCTCTTTTTGATTCGGGCCGCGGGCTTTAAGCAAAAGTGCCCGCGACCCACGATTTTTCTTATGTCTGGCCCTTCGGGCGGGGGAACCGTGTTCCCCCAATAAACGGAAAGACCTCTTTTTGATTCGGGCCGCGGGCTTTAAGCAAAAGTGCCCGCGACCCACGATTTTTCTTATGTCTGGCCCTTCGGGCGGGGGAACCGTGTTCCCCCAATAAACGGAAAGGCCTCTTTTTGATTCGGGCCGCGGGCTTTAAGCAAAAGTGCCCGCGACCCACGATTTTTCTTATGTCTGGCCCTTCGGGCGGGGGAACCGTGTTCCCCCAATAAACGGAAAGGCCTCTTATACCCTATAAATCACCTAATTGGGGGCGAAGCAGGATCTCTTCGACAGTTGCCTGGGGCGACAATTGGCTGGCCGCCCAGACCATTTGGGCAATATCCCCTGCCTCCATGATCCGCAATGGATCTATACCGCTTCCCGCCCAGGAATCGGTATAAGCAGCTCCGGGATAAACCCCCGTTACTTTTATTCCAAAGGGTTTCATTTCCTCCCTGAGATTTTTTGAAAAACCCGCCAGGGCAAATTTGCTGACACTGTAGGCACCGCCATTCGAATAGGCCTGAAGCGAAGCGATCGAACACATATTGAAGATATGGCCTCTTTTCTCCTCCATCATTTTCGGCAGGAGCGCCCGGGTCAGATAGTAGGCGCTGTACAGATTTACCCCTATCATCGTTTCCAATGCCCCATCCTGTTCATTATTAATACTGCCGGGGATAAACTGGCCGGCGTTATTTACCAATACATCAATCGAAATGCGCAGATCCAGGATCCACCGGCCAAATAGCCTGGCCTGTTCTTTATCTCCCAGGTCAAACGCCTTTGCGTGAACTCCGATCCCGGGATATTTTGCCTTTAACTCCTCTACCGCCTGGTTAAGCACAACTTCATTGCGGGAACACAGTACCAGATTATACCCTCCCGCAGCAAATTTTTCGGCAATCGCTCTTCCCAATCCTTTAGATGCGCCGGTGATGATTGTATTCATAATACCCCCCATCCCCCTAAAGGGGGAGTTTAGATTTCAGATTATTTTATTCAAAAATTCCTTTGCAATTTACATGTTGAAACATTACCAATGCTTAATAAATCAACATCCCCCCTTCAGGGGGTTAGGGGGTATAAACACCTTTTTTTCGACCTGGATCATACCCTATGGGATTTTGATGCGAATAGCCGTCAAACACTGGAAGAATTATATCATTCCCTCCATTTGCAGGAGAAAGGGATACACGATTTTGATCTTTTTCATAAAACCTATATTCTTCACAATGACAAACTCTGGGAACGCTACCGGAATGGCCAGATAAAAGTAGATGAGTTACGTTGGAAACGGATGTGGTTTACCCTGCTTGATTTTAAGATCGGGGATGAACCGCTGGCCAGGAATATGGGGACTCTTTTTCTGGATGCATTGCCAACCCGGAAATTGTTATTTCCTTATGCCTTTGAAATATTACAATACCTGAATAATAAGGGATATATCCTTCATCTGATCACCAATGGATTTGAAAAGACCCAGCACAGTAAACTGGAACATGCCGGAATAGCCGGTTTCTTTACAGAAGTGATCACCTCTGAAGGCTCGAACAGCCTTAAACCCCATAAAGAGATCTTTGAATATGCATTCCAGCGAACCGGTGCAGAGAAAAACGAAAGTATTATGCTCGGAGATAGTCTTGAGGTAGATATACAGGGGGCTATGAATGCCGGGATCGATCAGGTTTATGTCAATCATCTTAACCTGAATCCGACCATAAAACCAACTTATACCGTATATTCCTTAAAGGAACTGGAAGGGATCTTTTAGGTTCCTACCCTTTCTTTTTCCCGCATTCTTTTCCGGGACAGCCTTTAGTGCAGGTTTGGGATTTCTTCCCTTTATCTTTTGATTTCCCTTTATCGCCGCCGTTTCCGGCAAAACTAACACCGGTTATCAGGAAAGCAGCTGTGGCGAGTATCATTATTTTTTTCATGTCAGCAGGATTTATTATTGCATTCGGAATTACATTCGATGCAGTCTAAAGTTAACGAAATAAATTTTAGTTTATACAGGAATATTAATTGCTTCTTCTTAATAAAGCCATTTGATATACTCCCCTTTAGGGGGTTGGGGGGCTACCATTTTGCCAGTACCGTAACACCACCCTGGACCACCTGGTTTAATTGTACATTCACCTGGGTGCCCACGGGCAGCAGAACATCCACCCTTGATCCGAATTTAATAAAGCCCATTTCAGCCGGCTGTTCTACTTTTTGCCCGACGGAAAGGTAATTCACGATACGTTTGGCAAGGGCTCCTGCGATCTGCTTCACCAATATCTCGCCCTTTTTGTTGCGGATAACGACGCTGTGCCGTTCATTCTCCGTAGACGATTTGGGATTCCACGCGACTAAGTATTTTCCCTTATGATACTGGTTGTATACTACCTCGCCGCTTACCGGATTACGGTTCTGATGCACATTGGCGGGGCTCATAAAAACGGATATCTGGAGGCGTTTGTCTTTGAAATATTCTTCATCGAAGATCTCCTCGATAACGACCACCTTGCCGTCAGCCGGACATACGATCAGATTTTCGCCTTCTGTTAAGATACGGTTGGGTACGCGGAAAAAGGAAATGAGGAATAATAACAACCCCAGGGTGGCCACAAAAATCACCCAGCTCAGCCATGGCAGATGAAAGCTTATAAAATAAAAAGACAGCAGATTTACGGCTGCAAAAGCCAGCGTACCAATTGCTATGGATTTATACCCTTCTTTGTGAATTGTCATTACAAATAATTGAAAGTCAAAAATACTATTTAAAACCTTAACCTACGACCCATATGATGTAAAGCCAGACGAACGGGGTCGCCACCAATAAAGAATCAAAACGATCCAGAAAGCCTCCATGTCCCGGCATCAGGTGACCGCTGTCCTTGACACCTGCCATTCGTTTTAATTTGCTTTCCAACAGGTCGCCGAAAGTTCCAGCCACTGCCGCAACAGCGGCAATGATCATCCATTGCGTCGGCGAAAAAATTTCCCATTCGATGGATTGATTGGCAAAATAACCAGCAATTCCCATCACGGCCACCGCCAAAATAATCCCTCCGACAGTACCTTCCCATGTTTTTTTGGGAGAGATTTTGGAAAGGGGGGTCTTGCCGATCAGTGAACCGACAATATAGGCCATCGTATCATTGATCCATATTGATCCGATGATCATCAACACAGGCGCTTTTTCAGCCCAAAAACCAGGACTGCCCTGGAACACGCTTCTCAGGTGCATGAGCAATCCAAAACTTAACGAAATATAAAGCAGACCATATACCGAATAAAGAATATTCTTACCGTTTAGTTGACGGGAAAGGAGAATCTCCCCGACGGGCAATACAAATAAAAAAGCCAGCCCGGCCCACCATCCCACGGAATGTAGGGATATCCCACCGATCCTGAAGCCTTCTTTATTGGTCATGTATAACATCAGGCACCAGCCGGCGATCATTACCCCGTATTTATGAAACCGGGAGATCTTGCTGTAATTGGAATCGATCAGGGTAATGATCTTCTGGTATTCATACCAGCAGCCAAAGTGGATAATGGAAAATAAAACAAAAAAGCTCCAGGCATTATACAGCAATCCGGTCATCATAACGACTACAAATACTGCAGCCGTTAGCGTCCTTGTTTTTAATGTAGAAAGATTAAGGGCCATTATTTAAGATTGAATGGGGTCTTCTTCATAAACTCCCGCATAGGTAACCGTTGATTGTCTGCGCATCACCATTAACAAACCTACGATTATTAACAAACTTATCAAGGCTCCTGTTACTGGAACAGAAGGATTTTCGTCGATCATTTTGGGATAAAAGGAAACGGCAACTACCTGGATACCGTTGGTGAGGAAATGAGCCAATATGGATACCCAAAGACTACCGCTATACCAATAGATGGCGCCCAGTAATATACCAAGGAACATCCTGGGCAGGAAGCCCTGAAACTGCATATGGAACGCTGAAAAAAGAATGGCCGTAAAAATGATCCCTGCCCAAGGACTTTTAAAGATCTGGATCAGGATCCGCTGCAAGGCCCCCCGGAAACATAGCTCTTCAAAAATAGCCGGCAGCAGGGCAATTAGTATCAGATTTATTAGAATGTCCCATATAGAATTCACTTTCAGCAAAACACTCATTTGTTTGGAGGCATCTTTTTCCCATTGAATCATCCTTGCCGGAAGCCTGATGGTCTGGTTCAATTGTCCGAACCACCCTTCGGGCAGGAAGGAAAACAAAAGAATCGCAGTGGCCAGTACGAAAAAAATGTATTTTTCCGGCCTGCGTAAACCAAGGAAGGAAAATGGCGCAGAAGGGTAGGTAAGCCTGCCCAGTAAAATTGCCGGAGTTCCAAAAATGAAAATGGTAGCCATGGCTTGCAATAGTTTTGCCACCGCTACTTTTACCGGGCTGTTGAGATCCATTAATTCTCCTCTCTCCGTAACAACTCCAGCAGCACTGCCAATTTCCTGGTTTATAGAGGAGGTAATAATCAAACAACCGGCCAGTAAAAGCATAAAAACGCCCAGCTGCGACCAGGGTGAAGAAATCTTAAGATGTCGGTTCATATAATTAGTCCTGCACTAAGCCGGTCGGTTTTTCTGTTTATAAATAGTTTTTAATAAAAGCCGATAATCTAAAACACTGATAATCAATATTTCTTACATCGCCCTTTTCCTTCAGTCCTTTGTCAGCCCGGCATTTTGCCGTAATTTTGCCAATTCAGTGATAAACATCGGCAATATACAACTTCCTGACTTTCCGCTGCTCCTGGCTCCCATGGAGGATGTAAGCGACCCTCCGTTCCGGTATGTGTGCAAACAAAACGGAGCTGACCTGATGTACAGCGAATTCATTTCAAGTGAAGGGTTAATCAGGGACGCTATCAAAAGCAGGCAAAAATTGGATTTTGTGGAATATGAGCGCCCCTTTGGGATCCAGATCTTCGGAGGGGACGAAGAGGCAATGGCTTTAAGTGCCCGTATCGTGGATACGGTACAACCCGATCTGGTAGATATAAACTTCGGATGCCCGGTAAAAAAAGTCGTTTGCAAGGGAGCTGGTGCTGCCGTGTTAAAGGACGTTGCCGGGATGGTTCGCCTGACCGAGGCTGTAGTAAAAGGCACCCGCCTGCCGGTTACCGTCAAAACGAGATTGGGATGGGATGATGCCAGCAAAAATATTGAGGAAGTTGCGGAACGTTTGCAGGATGTAGGCATAAAAGCTCTTTCCATCCATGGCCGTACCAGGGCTCAGTTATATAAGGGGGAGGCCGACTGGAGCCTGATCGCCAAAGTGAAAGAAAACCCAAGGATCCGCATTCCGATCTTCGGCAACGGAGATATCGACTCGCCGGAAAAAGCAAAAGAATACAAAGAACGGTATGGCGTGGACGGTATCATGATCGGGCGGGCCGCCATTGGATATCCCTGGATATTCAACGAGATCAAACATTATATTCAAACCGGGGAGCATCTTGCTCCTCCCACCATTGAACAACGTATCGGGGCCATAAGAGATCACCTCATCCGTTCCGTTCAATGGAAAGGGCCGGTGGTTGGTATTCTCGAGATGCGTTCCCATTATACTAATTATCTAAAAGGATTCCCGCATATCAAAGAGTTCCGCAATCAACTGGTGCAAAAAAAGACGGTAGAAGAAATAGAAGCGATCTTAGTGCAGGTTCAGGAGCGTTATGCCGGATTTACGGCAGAACGCCAGGGTGCGGTTTTCTCCAAAACCCAATTGGAAGATTGCGCATATTGATCCCGGGTGTCGTTTACGCTTTTGATTTACCTTCGCTCCCGTTATGAACGATGAATACTATATGCAGCAGGCCCTCAGAGAAGCCCAAAAAGCTTTTGAAGAGGACGAGGTTCCTATCGGGGCCGTCATTGTCATGGGCGGTAAGATCATTGCCCGGGGGTATAATCAGACCGAGCGTCTCACGGATTGTACCGCCCATGCTGAGATCATAGCGCTTACCTCTGCCTTTAATCACCTGGGCAGCAAGTACCTTCCCGAAGCATCGATCTATATCACCATAGAACCCTGCCTGATGTGTGCAGGCGCGCTGTATTGGAGCAAGATAAGCCGGGTGATCTTTGGAGCGGAAGATGAAAAGAACGGTTACCGAAGAGGAGTCCTTCCATACGGGCAACCCGGAGCCCTGACGGGTGACGGACTGAGGCAATCCATACAATCCGAGATTTCCTCCTGGCCCTTTCATCCCAAAACAGAACTGGTAAAAGGAGTATTACAGGAAGACTGCGCCCGGCTGATGAAGGAATTCTTTAAGGCCAGACGTTAATCCGTTCTTACTTTGTGTGCAACAAAAAAAGTCCTTTGTTTGTTTGTTTTGACGGATTAAGCGGGGAAGCTTAAATTTGTAACCCCTGCAATCGCTACCGTTAGCATTTTTTTATCAATATTAAAAAACATCATTTATGGCATTTACATTACCTGCGTTGCCTTATGCATTCGATGCTCTGGAACCGCATATTGACACGACGACCATGCAAATACACCATGGCAAACACCATCAGGCTTATATAGACAATTTAAATAAGGCGATCGCCGGAACTCCAAACGAAGGAAAATCCCTGGAAGAGCTGGTTGAGAAAGCAGGCAGCATCAGCCCGGTAGTCCGCAATAATGGCGGAGGGCATTGGAATCACAGTTTTTTTTGGGAGAGTCTGGCCCCCAATGCCGGAGGAGCGCCTTCAGGTAAACTGGCTGATGACATCCATACCAGCTTTGGAAGTTTCGACGCATTTAAAGAAAAATTCAATGCCGCCGGTGTTAGCCGTTTTGGAAGTGGCTGGGCCTGGCTGATCGTTAAAGACGGCAAGCTGGAGATTAGCTCTACCCCTAACCAGGATAATCCACTGATGGATGTAGCCGAAGTTAAAGGCGCCCCTCTCCTTGGCGTTGATGTCTGGGAGCATGCCTACTATCTGAAATATCAGAATCGCCGTGCAGAATATCTTGGCGCTTTCTGGAATGTAGTGAATTGGAGCAAAGTTGCCGAGCGTTACGCTGCCGCTGCCAAATAGAATACTTTCAGAAATTTTATGTTACTTGCAATCCCGGACGGCTCTATTGTCGGCCCGGGATTGCCTTTTTTTAGGATTGTGTTTTTAAAAACTGAACTATGCAAAGACTTTCTACCTCTATGTCCTTACTTGTGTTTGTAGTTTCTATGGCCGCCTGTAAGAGCCATTCCAAGAAAATAATAGTATACGCCAGCAGCAAAATAGAAGTGGATGACAGCAAGAAAAATATCACGGTAACCGAAGGAACAACTCACCACGAACAAGAGCTGGATTTTACAGGGGCAGATCCGGTAACCCTTAATATCCTATCCCCTTCAGGAAAATATACCCTGGTAGCCGCAGACGACGGTCTTTTTATAGCAAATCTGAAACCTGATACGGTCATAGGAAGTTACCAGCATGTTGGTGCCGATGATGCAGCTTCCAGGATTACTCAGGATGCCTTGAAACAAAAGTTAGACAGTTTGCAAAAATTGGTCACCGGGGAGAACGTCAGCGCTGAAAACAAAAATTATTTCATCACTCCGGGAAAGATAGACAAGATCACTTCCGAAACCAAGGCTAAGGTATTTGGTCCCTTCACGACAATTCCGGGAGCTTTCGATGCCGGATCAGTTCCCGAGATTTATAAATTTTATAATATTAAAGAGATCAGGGAGATCATTTTCAAATTGAAGGGAATGACGGGTCCTGATGAGGAAACCACCAGCCCCTCCCCTAAAAAGAAGTAGTATAGGGATTATCAGGAGATCGCTCACGACTTTATCAGGGAACAGGGTCTATTCCGTGACCACCCCAGGGATGACAGCGACTGATCCGTTTAACCGCCAACCAGGTTCCTTTAAAAATTCCGTGTTTTTTTAAGGCTTCGAGGGCATAATGGGAGCAACTTGGAGTAAAGCGGCAATTTGGCCCTATAAGTGGAGAAATTATCCATTGATAGAGTTTGATGAGTGCTATCAGGGGAAGGCTCAATATGCGTAAAAAGGTCTTCATGTACCTAATTGCTTTACCAGTTTTTGCAAAGCTACCCCAATTTTTTCCCGTACAGTCTGGTAGTCCGGCACCTCTTTCCCCGTATAAATGATAAAAATAGCCAGAGCCAGTCCGTTTATTTCCAAAAACTCCAGCAAATCCTGTTTCTGCAAACGATAAGCCTCTCTGGTCAATCTTTTGATCCTGTTACGGTCTACAGCTCGTTTAAAATTACGGCTGCTTGCGCCAAAACCAGCTTTAAGCCTTTGGCCAGAGCTGGAACCAGGACCAGAACCAGAACCAGCAGAGTTGGAGCCGTGGCAAACCTGGCCAGGAGCCAAAGAAAGATCGGAATCGGTATGTGGCTTCGTTGCGGCTTCCAGCGGGGCATAATAGACCCTGAAAGGGAAAAGGGCAAAACTCTTTCCTTTCCGGAAGATCCGGTCAATGACCTTCCTGCTTTTAAGCCTGTCGGCCTTTCCTAATTTAAATGAATGGGCGATATTCTATTTTTAATATTCTCTTTGCCTTACAAACATAGGAGACTTGTGGCAACCACCCAAGCAGTAAGCACAGGAAAGGTCATTATAAAAACAAAAGCTTCGGGTAAACCCGAAGCTATAATACCTTATTCCCATGCGCCCTCCAGGGTCTTACCTTACTTCCCTTTTGGGTAAACGAGTAAAGCGACCATAGAAGCTTTACGAAGTTTACGAGCGAAGCTCTGGGGGGTGGCTTATTTCAGTTTTGATTCGTCAGAAACTGTGAGTTTCTTACGACCCTTTTTACGACGACTTGCCAATACTTTACGGCCATTGGCGGTCTGCATACGCTGACGGAAACCGTGAACGCTCTTGCGGCGACGTCTATGTGGTTGAAATGTACGTTTCATTTAATTTCTTTTTTTTACGTTACCGGAAATTCAATCGATCATGACTACGGGTCACCATACCCGTCGCCGGTGAAAGGGACGGCAAAATTAGGGAAAAAATGGGGAAAAAATTCATTCTGCTCAACAGAAATCTAAATTCCGGAAGAATTAACCGGATAAAGGGATTTTATTTAGCAAGATAATTCTATATGCCTGGATGTCAAGGCACTACCGAAAAACCCGCGTGCATGATTGTCAAAGTCCTCCGCGGAATCCGTTGTAAAAAAAAGGCGCCTTCCATTTTTACTGCAAAGACTTTCCATTTCAGGATGCCTTCCGAGGTAATCGGATAAACTGGCGGCTACAATTTCCCCCTGAGAAATGATCCTGCTTCCGGATGGAAGAAAGGGCACGATCTTACTGCGAAGTAGGGGATAGTGGGTACAGGCCAGTAATATCGTATCAATATCCGGAGACTGAGCCTGTAATTGATCGATGTATTCTTTTACAAAATAATCGGCTCCGGGTTTGTCGTGTTCATTGTTCTCAATAAGGGGTACCCAGAGCGGGCAGGCTTGCTGATATACGTCCAGACCCGGAAAGAATTTTGCGATCTCGATCGGGTAGGAACCGGACTGGACCGTACCCCTGGTAGCCAATATGCCGACCCGGCCAGACCTGGTAAAGTTACCAATCACTTCGGTAGTGGGCCGGATAACCCCCAATACCCTTCTGTCCGGAGCAATCTTCGGCAGATCATTCTGCTGGATCGTGCGTAGCGCCTTTGCGGAGGCAGTATTACAAGCCAGGATTACCAAAGGGCATCCCTGGTTGAATAGCCATTTTACGCATTCCAGCGTATAGTGATAAACTGTTTCAAAAGATCGTGAGCCATAGGGTGCTCTGGCATTATCACCCAGATAGGTATAATCATACTGAGGTAACCGGGCAACCAATTCTTTCAGAACGGTCAAACCCCCATAACCCGAATCAAAAACACCAATTGGTTGGGATGACATACCACAAATTTACAGAATTAAAATACTACCACTTCAAATCGGGGCAGACCACAGGTCTGCCAGCAAAGTTCCAATCATTAGCGGCCAATCATTAACTATTTTTTTGGCAGGTTACTTTTAAAGAAAAACCTGCTAAAAAAATAAAAAACGCCAGGCTGAACCACCTGGCGTCTACTTTATTGTTTTTGTACAATGAACCCGTATCGAAAAAAATTAAGAATCTCTTACTTGATACCCAGCTTCTTTTTAACTAACGGCAGCAAATCTTCTGCCGGTGGAGAAACCAATAACGCTTCCTTACTCAGAACATAAGTAAATCCGTTTTCCTTAGCAACGGCCTGAATGGTCTCAAGAGCCTTCTTCTGAAGAGGAGTGATCAGCTCTTGTTGTTTCTGCTGGTACATTTGCTGCGCCTGCTGTTGCCATTGCTGTAATTTGATATAGATCTCGCCAACATTCTTTCTTTTCAACTCCAATTGAGCCTTCGTATATTTTACGGTATCCTTGGAAGTCAGCATGCTGTCCTGTTCCAGATATTCCCTTTTCATATCTTCATAATTCTGACCCAATGCCGTCTGATAATCATTCAGAGCCGTGTCGACTTTCTTTAATTCAGGCATTGACCTGATCAGTTCTTCCAGGCTGACAAAACCAATTTTTGTTTGTGCCTGTGTCGAATTTCCCGCTAAAATCAGACCCATGGCCACTGCTACGATGGTAACAATCTTTTTCATTTGTTTCATGTTTGTTTTTTTGTGACTTCATGAAACATTTAAAAGTTGTTTCATGTTCTTTATTGTTTTTTGTTGTTTTGACCAGTTGTTTTTCCGTACCGCCAGCTTATCGTAATCTTCTTTAACTATCAGCCTTTGGCCAGGAATCGAATTGTTTTTTTATGTAATACGTTTCGTTTTGTCTTATTTTATCCCCAATGCCTTCAGGATATCTTCGCTTTTATCCAGTTTAGGGTCGGCAAATATAACGGTAATTCCTTCACTTTTATCCAAAATAAAATCATACATTCTGTTAACGGCGATCTGCTGGATGGCGTTGTATACCTTGTCCTGTATTGGTTTTACCAGTTCCTGCCGTTTTTTGAACAGGTCGCCTTCAAAACCAAAGCGTTTGCGTTGCAGATCCCTGACCTCTTTTTCTTTATTGAACAATTGATCTTCCCTTTTCTTTTTCAGGGTATCACTGAGCATAACTTGTTCTGCATCGTAGTCTTTATACATTTTATTCAGGACATCCTGCTTATCATCGATCTCTTTTTGCCATTGCATACTGATCTGATCAAGTCTCTTCTGTGCATCCTTATATTCTGGAAGCTTATCCAGTATGTATTTGGTATCGACAATAGCATAACGTTGGGCATGACCAGCTATACCGATGGCCAGCAGGAAACTTACGACAAATAGTATTTTCTTCATAGATCTCAGGTATTTAGAGATTGAAAATTAAGAATTATTCCGGTTCATATCCCAACATAAATGTAAACCGGGTAGCTCCTTTTATAGAGCCATTCTGGATACGATCAAGGCCTATACCGTAATCAAACCCTAGCAGACCGAACATAGGCAGGAAAAAACGCATGCCCACTCCAACGCTCCGGCGCAGACGGAAAGGATTATAAGACTGATAATCGTACCATCCGTTGGCGGCCTCAAAAAAGGTCAGCCCGTAAATAGTACTGCTGGGATTGGTAGTGAACGGATAACGTAATTCCAGGGTATATTTATTGAACATCGTAAAGAACTGGCTGGCCTGTTGCTGATCAGGGTTCACCTTCGGATCGGAGTTTTCATACACAGGATATCCCCTCTGGGAGATGATATCGTAACCCAGTAAGCCAAAGTTGTTGGTTAAACCGGCATCCCCCACCTGGAATCTTTCGAAAGGAGAATAGCCCAGATTTGAGTTGAATCTTCCCATAAATCCGAATTTCGCAGAAGCTTTCAGTACGAACTGCCTGCTTTTATCTGCTCCCATAGCGTTGCCTATCGGCAGATACCAATCACTGGTGAACCGCCATTTATGATATTCCGGTAGTTTATAACTATCCTCCTGCGTAATATTCTTGTCGATCAGCGAATAAGGAGGCGTAACCTGGACGCTCAGCAACATGCTGGATCCGGACCTTGGATAGATCGGCTGATCAAGGCTGTATCTGCTCAAGGCCAGTTTGAAACTGAAGTTGGTGGAAAAACCATTCCTGAACGCATTAGTAAACAATGGGTAATTCGTCAGATCATACTGCGTATAGTTCAACGAATAAGTGAGCGTAAAGAAGTCATCCGGCCATTTCAATTGTTTGCCGAGAGCAACGGTTACCCCAAAGTTTTTCAACGAGTTGGTATCGCTAAAGGCATAGGTGTTCGAACGGTAGTTATATCCCCCGGTCCGGAAAACGCTCCGGTAAAGACTGACTGTTAAGGAATTTCTTTTCTTTCCTCCAAGCCAGGGTTCTGTAAAGGAGAAATTATAGGATTGGTAGGCTTTACCATTGGATTGGATCCTCAGACTAAGTTTTTGCCCATCGCCGCTCGGTAAAGGATCCCATGCCTTTTTGCTGAATATATTTTTAATAGAAAAGTTATTGAAGGTCACCCCTACGGTACCGGTCAGGCCGATCCCTCCGCCCCATCCGGCAGATAGTTCCAGCTGATCCGCAGATTTCTCCTCCACTCCCCAGTTTATATCCACTGTACCGTCTTCCTGATTAGGGTTAACTCCGGGATTGATCTTTTCCTGGTTGAAAAACCCAAGGTTGGCGATCTGTCTTTGTGAACGGATAAGTTCCGAGCGGCTGAATTTTTCACCCGGCACGGTAAACAATTCCCTCCGGATCACATATTCCTTTGTTTTTTCATTACCCGAAATCGTCACGTTCTTAATGGTCGCCTGCGGGCCTTCGGTCATACGGATCTCAAAATCGATAGTATCATTATATACGGAGGTTTCTACCGGATCGACACGGAAGAAAAGATATCCATCATCCATATACAAGCCGCTGATATCGCCCCCTTCCTGGGACATTTGTTTGCCCAGCTTTTTGTTGAGGATATCCAGGTTATAGATATCCCCCTTATGAATTCCCATGATCAGGGTGAGGATGGAGTCTGAGTATTTGGTATTTCCCTTCCAGGAGATATTCCCGAAATAGTATTTATGTCCTTCATCCACTTTAATGTCAATGGTCATCTGGCCCTTTTTGTTGACCGATTCAGTATCTTTAAGGATAGCCGCATCCCGGTAACCATTGGCATTATAGTAGCCAACTATCTTTTGTTTGTCTCCTTCGAATTTGGAGGCATCGAACTTAGCTGAGCTGAATAATTTAAAACGGAAATAGGGGTCCAGGAATTCCTTGGTTCCTGTAAAGGACAAAAATCCCCAGTTATTGATATAGTCTTTAAAAGACAGGGGAATATGCTCTCCATACGGAGATTTGTTGTCAGGGGGATATAAGGTAAGACGACTTAGTTCCTTCGTGTCTTTAAACTGTTTTTTAAGTTTTGCTTCCGTAATAGCCTCATTGCCAAAAAAATTGATCTGGTTGATACGAACTTTTGGTCCCTTTGTGATGTTAAAAGTGAGTATTTCGGAATTGGCCACTGAAGGATCCTTTATTTCCACGGTGGTCACCTGGGCATCCTGATAACCTTTTCCGGCATAAAATTTCTTTATGGCCTGAATAGCCGACCTTTTCATGTTCTCGGTCACAACACGGCCTTTAATCAACCCTGATTTTGTGGCCAGGTCATCGGCATCCCCTTTTTTTACGCCCTTAAAATAAAAGGTTGACAAACGAGGCCTTTCTGTCACATTTATCTCCACATATACGCTGTTTCCGGCCAGTTTAGTAAAATAGACTGCGATATTGGAAAATAAATTTTGTTTCCATAAATTATTAATCGCCTTGCTGAAATTGTCACCTCCGGGAATAATAACCTTATCGCCAACCGTCAAACCTGATATAGAAGTAAGGAGGGCCTCGTCGAGATATTTGGTTCCTGTTATCTTAATTCCTGCTATTACGTATTCTTTAGGGGGATTTTTGGGGTTGGAAAGTGCTATTAAATCTGGGTCTACAGACACGCCTGGATGGGTAGTATCGGCAACCTGGGCCTTTGCAGCGGTTAAGTTAAGTAAGCAGTAAGTGGTCAGTAAAAAAACACCAATCAATGATCTTCGTTGCATCCAGTCGGTTTTTAAAACGGCAAATTAAGGGGATTTATTAAAAGTCTTTGTTAAAAAGTGGAGGCGGGGGTAGTCAATTCCTGCCGAACCTGGGCACTGGTCTTTCCAAAACGCCGTTCTCTTCCCTGAAAATCAAGGATGGCTTCATAAAGATTCTCCTTACGGAAATCAGGCCAACGGACATTCGTAAAGTACAATTCGGCATAAGCAAGTTGATATAGAAGAAAATTACTGATCCGGTATTCTCCGCTGGTCCGGATCATCAGTTCCGGATCAGGAAAGTCCCTGGTAGACAAATATTGTTGCAAAGTATCCTGGGTAATGACCGCAGGATCCAGTTTTCCTGCCTGGACGTCCAGCGCCAGACTTTTTATCGCTTCGGCCATTTCCCACCGGCTGCTGTAGCTGAGGGCCATGATCAGATGCATCCCTTTGTTGACGCTCGTGATTTCCAGGGCTTCATTCAGCTCATTGCGGGCATAATCCGGCAACATGGTCATGTCGCCGATCACATGAAGACGAATATTATTCTTATTCAGTGTTTCTACTTCTTTACGGATGGTCTCCACCAAAAGTTCCATCAGGCCCGTCACCTCATAGGCCGGACGATCCCAGTTTTCCGTTGAAAAAGCATACAAAGTCAGGTAACCAACTCCCAATTCTGCACAGCCTTCCACAATATTCCGTACACTTTCCACTCCATGGAAATGTCCGTAAAGACGGTCCTGGCCTTTTTCCTGGGCCCAACGACCATTTCCGTCCATAATAATGGCTATATGACGGGGCAGCTTTTGAGGGTCAATTTTCCCCTTTTCAGACTCCATAGAAGGCTTTTTGAATTTGCCGGAGATATGCTCCCCGGAATTTAGCTCATTTCCGGCAAATGGCTAATGTCAGTGAATTTAAGCCGGTAGGCCTTTTCACAACCGGGCATACCCCGGTTGGGGGCACGAAGATAAAGAAATTTCGGAGCTTGCCGCCATGACGATGCTTCTAATTTGAAGCATACCATGCAGTTTTGTGAGAAATATAGCATTTGGAGTCGGCCTTATACACTCCTCCCTAATTTGCGGAAGGACATTTATACGAAGTAAGATTAAAAGAAAGCGAAAATTCAGCCATTACATAACCGTCCTTTTGATTGGCATATCCCCGTTGACGCCCTTTTATCCCGATAGAAGTTCCTGTTTCGGAGGAACGGTCCTGCAGGGCAAACCAGGTGGTCGGAGCCCCATTGGGCAATGTATGTGGTTGAGCGTCAGGCGCATAGGTTGTACTGACATCATCGATATAATCCGTGGTGGTAAACCGGTATACTACTTCAAAACCCAGGTTCATTTGACGGTTGAGGCTGTATTTTACACCTACTCCAAAAGGAAAACAGACGGCCATGGATCCATAGGGCTTTCTGGTAGGGTAGAGGGCAGAACCCTGTCCTTCCGTACCCAGTGAACGCAGATACACTTTTTGCCCCTGGTAATAAGCATATGGATCATAGTTGAATACTCCCAGACCAAAGGTAATATAAGGAGTGAACCGGTTATATTCACTGCCCGGAACAAACTTAAAAAAGTTAAAATCTCCCTGGGCCGCCAATTCCCAGATATTGGTATTAAAACTCAGGTTTCTCCGGAGATCAAATTGATTTTGCGTATTGTACCTGTCCGAATAAGCCAGAAAAGTATAATGTCCGGATACCCGTAAAGCCACATAATTACCGAATTGTTTTCGGAAGAAGGCTCCCAAAGCCATGTTTGGCCTGTTAAATTTGGCGCTGGGGTTCAAATCCCCAAAATAATGGGAGGCCCCTGCCGATACACCCCATTCTCCTTCCTGCACGATAGCCTGCTCTTGCGCTCTGAGAGGCAAAGAGATAGATAAACATACCCAGGAAAAGAGTACGCCAGCCAGGTATAGATTTTTTCTGTTCGACATAATGAATAGTTGCGGTGTAGAAAACGAATTTCGGAAACTTTTTGCAAATAGGCCCTTCCAATTTGTTGGCCCAGGTTAAATTAAAAGTACCCGGAGCCAACAAATTTCTAATAATTATCCTTCGGATATTGGAACTATGTTCCAATTTGTTGGCCCAGGTTAAATTAAAAGTACCCGGAGCCAACAAATTTCTAATAATTATCCTTCGGATATTGG